>NZ_JBEXZD010000032.1:0-73204 GCF_040628575.1 Streptomyces sp. NPDC006393 | reverse complement strand
GTGCGTACGCCGACGGTACCGACCTCCGTCGCCGCTCATCCGTTCACCCATGTCCGTGTCCGCTCCAGTCCGGCGGGTCCGATCCGTCCGGCGTGCCGGGCCCTGTCGCCCGTCCGCCGGCGCCCTGCTGCCGTCGTCGCTCGTGGCGGCCTTGCCGCCCTCGTTCATTTCGACTCCCCCAGCGTGCGGGGAGCCCCATCCGTCACACCCTCGCCCGCTCCGTCGCCCGGACCCAGCCGGCGGGCCAGGCGTTTCAGGCCGCGGTGGGTGGCGGTGCGCACCGCTCCCTGGCGCTTGCCGAGGACGCGCGCGGCGGCGGGGCCGTCCAGTCCGACGACGACCCGCAGGAGTACGGCCTCGGCCTGGTCCCGCGGCAGCCCGCGGACCAGTTCCAGCGCCCGTTCGGTGGAGAGGGACTCCATGGCCTGGTCATGGGTGCTGTGCGGGGCGGGCAGGTCCAGTACGTCCTGCTCGGTCCCTCCCGCTCGGGGCCGTACGCGCCTGCGGCGCAGATGGTCCAGGGCCCGGTGCCGGGCGATGGTCGCCGTCCAGCCGCGGAACCCGGCCCCGTCCCCCTGGAAACGGCCGAGGTCGCGAGTGATCTCCAGCCAGGCGTCGGACGCCACGTCCTCCGCGTCGTCGCCGACGAGCCCGCGCAGATAGCCGAGCAGGCCCGGCTGCACGATCCGATAGGCGACGGCGAAGGCGAGTTCGTCACCGTCCTGGGCCCGTGCGACGGCCACGCCCAGTTCCCCGTCGCACGCCTGTACGCGCCGGGGTTGCCGTGCCTGGCCCAAGACTGTCCTCGTTCGCACCGGTCCATACCGAGTCCCTGCCGCCCGTCGCGCTCCGGTCGCCTCGACGGCCCCCCATGGTGACCAGCGTCCGTTCTCACAGAAGTGTCACCACGCACCAGCGGCCCCTCGCATCACAGTCGGTCACGGCCGGTGATGTTTCGCGGTGGCCCTGCGCTGAGTGAGTGCCACGCCGTTCGCGACTCCCCCCGTGAGCGGCGCGCGGAGAGACGGAGCGGCCGGGACCCCGCCCACTGCACGGGGTTCCGGCCGCTCCGTCCCGTACCCGCGAGGTGTGACACGTCCGGCCCGGTGCGCTCTGTCCAGGCGGACGACCGCGGCGGTCGCCGTACTCGGCCTCGGCCCCGACCACTCCGCCCCCGCCGCACAGGGGCCGTGCCATCGGATCGACCCACAGGCCCGTGAGGTGAGCCGGGGCCCCGCCGTGACCGGGCGCTGACGCCGTACGACGCTCTCCGCGCCCGTCGGAGCAGCCCCGCACCGATCCGCCCCGGAGTGCCGGACGATGCCACCGGCTCCGGTAGAGCCCCGGGTACGCGGCGGTCCCGTGTACGCGGCGGTCCCCACGGGCACCCGTCAGTGCGCGGCTCCCGGGCCTCGGGGCGCGGACCGCACCGAGGGGGGCAGCACCCGTCCTCACCAGCGGGAGGCAGCATGATCAGCCATCAGCAACTGGTGGAAGAGGTGGCGTCGCGGAGCCGGCTCGACGACACGGAGGCCGCCGACGCCGCAGTGCACCTGGTCCTCGCGGCGCTGAGCAGTCGCCTCGACGGACCGCGCCGGGAGCATCTGCGGCAGGCCGTACCGGCCCATGAGCGGGGCGCGCTGGACCGCGGCGGCGCGGCGGCGGCCGGTCCGGCCGCGCGCCTCGACGAACTGCTGGCCGACGTGGCCCGGCCGGTGGGAGCCACCCCGGACCAGGCGCTGTTCCTGGCGCGGACGGTGGTCTGCCGGCTCACGGCCGAGGACACCGGCCTGGCGGCGGACCTGCGAGGCGCCCTGCCCGACGAGTTCGGCACCCTGTTCGCGGAGCCCGACTGACGCGTGCCGGGCACGCCGCCGCCTGCCTCCGCCACCGCTCCCGGACCCCGTGCGGGCTAGGATCCGGGCCATGGCCCTGACCATGACCGACGTGGACCGGTTCGAGGCCTCCAGGCCCCGCCTGGAGGCCATCGCCTACCGCCTCCTCGGCTCCGCGAGCGAGGCCGAGGACGCCGTGCAGGAGACGTTTCTGCGCTGGCAGGCCGCCGACGTCGACCACATCGAGGTCCCCGAGGCCTGGCTGACGAAGGTGCTCACCAACCTGTGCCTCAACCAGCTCACCTCGGCCCGCGCGCGGCGCGAGACCTACGTGGGCCAATGGCTCCCCGAGCCGCTGCTCGCCGGCGACCCGATGCTGGGCCCGGCCGACACCGCGGAGCAGCGCGAGTCGGTCTCGTACGCGGTCATGGTCCTGCTGGAGCGGCTGTCCCCCAACGAGCGGGCGGTCTACGTGCTGCGGGAGGCCTTCGCGTACCCGCACCGGGAGATCGCCGCGATCCTCGACATCACCGAGGCCGCCAGCCAGCAGATCCACCACCGCGCCAAGAAGCACGTCGCGGACGGCAAGGCCCGTACCGAGATCGACCGGGCCGCCGCCCGGCGGGTCGTCGAGGAGTTCCTCGCGGCGGCCACCAGCGGACGGACCGAGCCGCTCGTACGGCTGCTCACCCAGGACGCCGTCTCGATCGGCGACGGCGGCGGGAAGGTCCCGGCGCGCACCAAGCCGTTCGAGGGGGCCCTCGCGGTCGCGACGTTCATGCGGGGCCTGTTCAAGCCGGGCAAGGCCAAGCAGGCCCTGGTCGGCGGCAGCCCCCAGGTCTACGCCACCACCGCCAACGGCGACCCCGCCCTCGTGGCGGTCCTCGACGGCCGGGTCATCGGCGTCATCTGCCTGGAGGTCACCCCCGAGGGCATCGCCGCCTTCCGCAGCCAGGCCAACCCGGACAAGCTCGAACGCGCGACCAGGCTCTGGGCGGCCACGGACCACGGCGCACCCCTGCTCGACGCCGCCTTCTGAGCGATGTGAGGTGCTTCACACCGCGGTCCTGTCAGGAAACGGCGGGCCGCCCGGTTCAGGTGGCGAACCCGCCGAAGACAGGAGCCGGACATGCAGCACCGCATCATCGTCCTCGGAGCCGGATACACCGGAGCCATCGCCGCAGGGCGCCTCGCCAGGCGGCTGCGCCGCGAGGACGTCGCCGTCACCCTCGTCAACGCCGAGCCCGACTTCGTCGAGCGCGTCCGGATGCACCAGCTCGCGGTCGGCCAGGAGCTCGCGCCCCGCCCCTTCCGCGAGATGTTCGCGGGCACCGGCGTCGACGTGCGGCTCGCGAGGGTCACCGGCGTGGACGTGGACCGCAGGACCGTCACCGTCACCGACGCCGATGGGGCTGGGCGGGCGACCGAGGAACTGGAGTACGACACCCTCGTGTACGCGCTCGGCAGCGCCTGGAACGACCAGGGCGTCCCCGGCGCCGCCGAGCACGCCCACCAGATCGCCTCCCGTCCCGGAGCGCTCCGGCTGCGCGAGCGCCTGGCCGCCTTGGACGCCGGACAGCCGGTGGTCGTCGTCGGCGGCGGACTCACCGGACTGGAGGCCGCGACCGAGATCGCCGAGGCCCGCCCGGACCTCGACGTCGCCCTCGCCGCCCGCGGCGGCCTCGGCGACTGGCTCTCGCCCAAGGGCCGCCGCCACCTGCGGAAGGTCTTCGACGGGCTCGGCATCACCGTCCACGAGCACACCGCCGTCACCGCCGTCGCACCCGGCCACGTCACCACCGCGGACGGAACGACCGTCCCGGCCGCGGTCACCGTGTGGACCACCGGCTTCGCCGTCCACCCGATCGCGAAGGCCACCACCCTGGAGACCACCGACAGCGGCCAGATCGTGGTCGACCGGACCATGCGCTCGCTGTCGCACCCGGAGGTGTACGCCATCGGCGACGCGGCCATGGCGACGGGCCCCGGCGACAAGCCGCTGCGGATGTCCTGCGCCTCGGGCGTGCCCACCGCCTGGCAGGCCGCCGACGCCATCACGGCCCGCCTGACCGGCGGAAAGCTCCCGAACGTCCCGCTGCGCTACTTCAACCAGTGCATCTCGCTGGGCCGCAGGGACGGCCTGATCCAGTACGTCACCGCCGACGACCGCGCGGTCCGGGCGGCCCTCACCGGACGGCTCGCCGCCGGCTACAAGGAACTGGTCTGCAAGGGCGCGGCCTGGGGCGTCGCCAACCCGATCCTCCTGCCGACCCGCCGCCGCGGCATCGTGGGCGACGCGACCCGAAGGGCCACGACGCCCAAGCCGACGGACCCGACGCCCAAGCCGACGGACGCGCCGGCCGAGGCGTCGGCCTGACTCGCGTGGCCTGGCGGGCGCCCCGGCGGCGGTCTGCCTGACTCCCGTGGCCTGGCGGACGTGAGGGCGGGGGCGGTGGTCTGACTCGCGTGGCTTGGCGGGCGTGAGGGCGGGTGCGTCGGTCTGCCTGACTCGCGTGGCCTGGCGGGCGTGAGGGCCGGGGCGGTGGTCTGACTCCCGCGGCCTGGCGACCGGGCGGCTGAGGCATGGGTCTGATCCCACAGCCCCGGCCCCGGACGGATGGCCTGCCCCGGCGGGCGCCTGCTGCCGGCCCGGCAGGTGCGACGGCCCGGCGGGCGCCCCGGCTCTGGGCGTCCGCCGTCGTGCGCCGGTCAGTCGTTGGCGTGGCGCATGGCCCATATCCCCAGGAACCAGCCCCTGTTCCGCCAGCACCAGCCGACGGCCCCCGCGGCCAGTGCGACCACCACGATCTTCCGTGCCCGTGACATGTCCACCCCTCCCTCTCTCGCACCAGGCTACTGACGGGCGGCTCGACGCGGCCCAACTCGACGCCTGCGCACAGGGATACGGGTGACATCATGGAACCGCGCGCGAAGCCGCGGGCCAGTTGTCAGCCGAGTCGTCACAGGGGTCGTTGATGGGCAGTGAGAACATGGCGGTCGCCGGAGGGCTGGCCGAGACCATCGAGGCACTGCGAGCGGAGCTGACCGCGGCGATGGCGCGGGGCGACGGGCATCCGCTGCGCTTCGAACTCGGGCCCGTGGACATCGAGCTGGCGCTCGCCATCACCCGTGAGGGATCGGGCAACGGAGGACTGCGGTTCGGGGTGGTGTCGTTCGGCGCGGCCGGCAAGGCGGCGGCGGAGACGACGCACCGGCTGTCGCTCACCCTCAACCCGGTGGCGGCACGCGGCGACGGGCCGGTCCGGGTGACGGCGGACGTCGACGGCGAGCCGCGTTGAGGGGGACCGGGCCGTGGCGTTGAGCGCCCAGCGCGTCGCCGAGGTGTTCAATCCCTCGGCCGGCGTGGTCGGTTCGGGATGGTTCGTCGCGCCGCACCTCGTCCTCACGGTGTGGCACGCGGCCGAGGGCACCACACTCGACGGTGAGCCCCCGCCCGGGAAGCCGCCGCCGCGTCGCCCCCTGTCGCCGGCGGCCCTGGACGAGCTGTCCCGCGACCGCCCGCGATGCCGGGTACGGGCGCTGGCGGACGCCCGCAAGGGGCATTCCTTCCGGGACGCGGTGACCGTCTGGTGGCGGCCGGAGTGCGATGTGGCGCTGCTGCTGGTCACCGGCGTCCACCAGCCCGCGTCACCGGCCGGGTGGGCGCCGACGTACTGGGCCGACCTCCCCTCCGCCGACCCGGTCGACGTCACCGCCGTCGGCTTCCCCGACCACGACGTGGTGAGCGGGATGCGCGAGTCGCGGCAGTTCAGTGGGGTCGTGCATCCGCTGTCCGGCGTACGGTCCGGGCAGTGGGTCATCACGACCGGCGCGCTGGCCCGGCCGACCCCGGGCAGCGGCTGGGCGGGGATGTCCGGTGCGGCGCTGTTCGCCGGGGACCGGCTCGTGGGGATCGTCACCGCCGACGCCGGCGGACGGTCCGGACCGGTCGCCGAGCTGCGGGCCGTCCCCGCGGCGGCGTTCGCCGACGACCCGGGCCTGACGGCCTGGATCCGATGGGCCGGCGGAGCGGGCGTATGGGCGCGCGGGCGCGTCGAAGAGCCGGAGCCGGGCCGCCGGCCCGCAGTTCCGGACACCCCGCCGCCCCGCCCCACGGCCACGCGCTGGAGTTCCCCGGTCCGTGCCTGGCGGCAGCGGCGCCACCGCCCGCTGCTCCCGCCCGAGTTGCTCGACGCCGCGCCCGAGGCCGACGCCGTGGGCGACCGCGGCGGTCTCACCTACCGGGCCACGGAGCCCGGCGAGCTCGCCCGTGTCTACACCCAGCAGTACCTCGACACGACCACGGACCGCGACGCCCAGGGCCCGGCCGCGCCGCCCCCGGGGCCGCCCTCCGGGAGCGAGGGCCACCACTCGCTCCGGGTCACCGGGCAGCCGGTGTCCGTCGGCCGCCTCCTCGCCGACCCCACGGTGCGGCACATCGTCGTCACCGGCCAGCCGGGCGTGGGCAAGTCCAGCCTGCTGGAGTACGTGGAGGTCACCGCCTGGCGGTGGTGGCGCGGTGCGACCCGGGGCCAGGGGCCCGGCGAGGCTCCCTTCGGGCCGCTGCTGCCGCTGCGGATCGCCGCGCGCGAACTGGTGGGCAAGGACTCCCTCGCCGCGGCCGTCCGGCCCCGGGCGCGCGTCCTGCTGGAGGCCGGCCCGCCCGTGCCGGACGCCCGGGTGCTGGTGCTGGTCGACGCGCTGGACGAGGTGACCCGGCCCGAGGACTGGCGGCAGGTGGTGGAGCTGCTGCTGGCCACGGCCCGGGAGAGCACCGGCGGGCTCGGCATGGAGCGCCGCCTGATGCTGTCCACCCGCGCTCTGCACGACAGCACCTGGCGCAGCCTCACCGGCGTCGGCGTCACGGAGTTCCGCCTCCAGCCGTTCTCCGACGAGCAGTTGCACCGGTTCGTCATGGCCCATCAGACGGGCGGCGCCGACCGGCTGGCCGACCCCGTGATCCGCGAGCGGGCCGCCGTCCGCGCGGCGGAGTTCCTGGCGTACGTGCGCGCGAGCAACGTACTCGACCTGGTGCGGCTGCCCCTGCTCGCGCAACTGGCGGTCGGCCAGTACTTCGACCCGGGCGGGCAGCCGCACCTGCGGGGCCGCCGCGTCGACCTGTACGCGCGCGCCGTGGCGGAGTTCCTCGGCCGGTTCCCGCAGCGGCAGGACCCGTACGAGCCCTGGCTGCGCGACCGCGTCGAGGAACTCCTCGGCCGGCTGCGCGAGCGCCACGCCCGGGACGCGCCGGCCCACGCCGCCGTCACCACCGCCCTGCGCGGCTTCCTCGGGGACCTGGCCGACGCGTACCTGCATCACGGCACTCCGTTGCCCCAGGCCGCCGCACGGCTGCTGACCGGCGGACAGGACGACGACGATCCGACCGCGCCCGGCACGGCCGAGCCGGCCACGCACCGCGCGCACGACCTGCCCGCGCCGCCCGCCACCGACGACCCGGCCGCGCACCGAACGGTCGCGGCGCTGCTCGACGCCACCGGCCTCGTCGTCGACGTCCACGGTCCGGACCCCCGGTTCCTGCACCGGACGTTCGCCGAGTACCTGGCCGCGGAGCACTACCGGGTCCGGCTCGGCACCGACCCGGACGCCTGGGGCGACGCCCTGGCCGATCCCGACACCCGTGTCGCCGCGCTGTTCGCCTTCGACCGGCGGCCGGCCGGGCTCCAGCGCGAGCTGGTCCGCAGGCTGGCCGCCGACCCCCGGCGGGTGGAGCAGGCGGCGTGGCTGCTCGCGGAGGGCATGTGCGACGACGAGACCCGAGACCGGATCCTCGAGACGCTCTGGCGGCACCCCGGCGAACGGGAGCCGGACACGGCCCCCGTCGTCCACGACTGGCAGCAGACCCATTCGGCACTCGCCCACCTGCCCGGGCAGCAGCGCCGCCTGCACGACATGGCGACCGACCCGGACTCCGTACCGGTCGACCGGGTCAACGCCGCGGCGGCGCTGGCCGGCCACGACGCCCGCGGCACCGAGCTGCTGCGCGGCTTCGCCGAGGACCCGTCGTTCCCCCTGCACCTGCGGATCGGCGCGGCGGCCCATCTGGCGCACGCCGACCGGGAGGCGGGCACCGCACTGCTCACCCGGTTCGCCGACGACACCACGTCCCGCTACTGCGCCCAGGCCGCCGCCCGGCTTGCCGAGCACGACACGCCCGGAGGCACCGCCCGGCTGCGCGCGCTGGTCGCCAACCCCCACTGCCCCGACCTGGCCCGCGTCGAGGCGGCCCTCGGGCTGCGCGCCCACGACCGGGCCGCCGGAACCGAGTGGCTGCGCCGGTTCGCCGCCGACGGGCGCTTCTTCGCGGACTGCCGGGTGTTCGCGGCCGACGCGCTGGCCGCGTTCGCCGACCCGGGCGACCAGGAACGCGCCGAGGCGACACTGCTCCTCGAACGCATCGCCCGCGACGAGCGCGTCGACGCCGGCTACCGCGTCGAGGCGGCCCACCGGCTCGCCCGCTACGACCCCGCCGGCGTTCCCCTCCTGCGTGACTTCGCCGACGGGGCCCTGCCCGGCCGGTACAGCTGCGACGCCGCGGTGCTGCTGCCGCAGCACGACCGCGAGGAGGGGGTACGGATCCTCGGCCTCATCGCCCGCGCCTCCGGCCAGGAGCCCCAGCACCGGCTGCGGGCGGCGGCCGAACTCGCCCACTACGCACCGGCGGAGGGCGAACCCCTGCTGACCGGGCTGGCCCGGGAGCCGGGCTGGGACGCCGGGCCGCGCCTCCAGGCCGCCGTGCTGCTGGCCCGCCGCGATCGCGAGGCCGGGCTGCGCCTGCTGCGCGAGCACGTCGCCGAGTCGGCCGGGGAAGGCCGGGTGAGCGCCGCGCGCGCCCTCGCGGGCGTGGACCGGGAGGAGGGGCTGCGCCTGCTGCGGGAGCTGGCGGACTCCCCGGAGGCGGGGCGTTCCGTACGGGTCCACGCGGCCGGCGCCATCGGCGACTTCGACCCGAAGCTGAAGGAGGCCACGCTGCGGAAGCTCGGCGTGGACATCAGGCCGGGCGGATGGTTCTCGGTGTGACACAGCGGGAAAGCGGGTCCGTACACGCGCCGTACGGCGCCGTACAGCGGGCGTTCGAGGGCGTCGTACGCAATCCGTACGCGCGTGTGGTCGCGGAAGTACACCAACGGGGAGGCGACACAGGGTGATCCCACGCATCAGTGGAGGATCGGATCCGGCCGGCCAGGCACGCAAGATGGCCCGCAGAGGCGACTGGCGCGGCCTGTGGTGGCAGATCCTGTCCTCGCCGCTGCCGCAGGCGGTGGCCGCGGCGGCGCACCTGAAACTCCGCAAGTGGACCCCGCCGTCGGACGCCGACGCCCGGCTCGCCGCCGTGCTCACCGGCATCGACACCAAGGAGGCGGCCCGGCTCGGCGCGGACCTGTTCCAGCGGACGACCGTGCGGCTGCCCACCACGATGGGCTTCGCGAACCCGGCCGGCTTCTGCGTCCGGCACCCCGTGGTGGCGCTCGACACCACGGGCCGCGACGCGCACACCTCCCGTGTCGTCACGGTCGACCGCACAGGCGTACGGAACACGCTGTACGAAGGCCCGGCCCAGCACTGGTCGTTGTGCGCGCTCGACAGCGAAACCGTCATCGCGCGCCGCGAGTTCGACAGCGGTGGCTACCGGGGTGACACGGAGATCGTCGAGTACACCCCGGGCCGCGAGGCCGTCCTCGCCTCGGGAGGCGGGCTGCTGGACGCGGTCGTGGAGCCGACCGCCACGGGGTGGGTGGTCGGCACCAAGCTGCTCGGCGTCGCCCTCGCCCTCGCGGACGGCGAGCAGGAGCAGCTCGATCTGCGGGAGTACGGCCTGCGCCGCGCCGACCTGTTCGCCGTCGACGCCACCGGCACCCGGATCGCCTTCGCGGACGGCTCCCGGCTGCTGGTCACCGACAGCCGGCTCCAGCCGCTGTACGACCTCGTGACGGAGTCCGTGCGGCACGGCGAGTTCAACGCGATCACCTTCACCGGGGACTCCATCGTGACCGCCGGCCTGGACAAGGGCCTGTACCGCTGGCAGATCATCGGCGGCCGGATCCGGGGCCTGTACTCGGGCTATGACTCCACCCCGCGCACGATCTTCGCGCTCAACCCGGTGGCGGCGTGGAACCTGCTGGTGGCCGAGGGCGGCAACGTCAACTACCACTACGACATGGCCACCCTCGAGCGCACCGGCTCCCCGGAGTTCCTCGTGCCCACCGGCCCCGACGACCGGGACGACGACCTGCGCGGCTCACGCGCCATCGGCAGGTTCGTGTCGGCGCCCTACGGACGCCTGGCGGTCTACGAGGGCGGCCTCGCGATCCCCACCCGGGGCTCGGACGCCTTCTACTCCACCGTCGTCCAGGACCTGGAGCACCCCCTCAACATCCTGGTGAAGCCGCTCCTCGACCTGACCTCCGCCGACGCCGACCGGGTCCGTCCCCACCTGGACCCCTCCCTCGGCCCGGCGGCCCCCTACCCCCTCACCCCGACCGAACGCGCGCTGCTGGAGGCCGCGATCGAGGCCTGCGAGTGGGCTCCCCAGGTCACCGGCCGCTGACGGGCGGGCCGCCCCCGCGGGGTGCGCGCACGGCACCGAGGCCCAGGTCACCGACCTGGGCCTCGGTGCTCGGAGCACATCGACCGGGTCAGAAGACGCGGACGTTGCGCGCGGTGTCCCAGAGCATGTCGGCGTTCGGGCCGCTGATGGAGCCCTTGCCGTTGCCGTGGTAGATGAACGCCTGGTAGTCGATGGGCCGCATGAGGTCCGACAGTCCATCGCCGTTCACGTCACCGGTCGAGGTCAGCGGTTCGTCACTGGGCCAGGCGTAGGGCAGCTTCTTGCGGGCGCCGAACGCGCCCTTGCCGTTGCCCGGGTACAGCCACAGCGCACGTGACCCGTCCCGTGCCAGCAGGTCGCCCTTGCCGTCGCCGGTCATGTCGCCCGGTGCGGCCAGCCCGTTCATGGCGTTCCAGCCGCCGGTGCCGCTGATCCTGCGGGTGCCGAAGACGCCCTTGCCGTTGCCCGGGTACAGCCACAGCTTCCCGGCCGTGTCGCGGGCCAGCAGGTCCCTGCGGCCGTCGCCGGTCAGGTCGCCGGCCGCGCTGATCTCGCGCATGGTGTTCCAGCCGCCGCCGACCCGCACCCTGGTGCCGAAGGTGCCGTCGCCCCTGCCGGGGTAGAACCACAGCACCCCGCTCTTGTCCCGGGCGTACAGGTCCTCCTTGGCGTCCCCGTTGTAGTCGCCGTGCCGGACCAGCTGCGTCATGGCGTTCCAGCCGCCCCCGACGAGCTTGCCCTTGGTCGTCCAGTCGGCGTTGACGATGCCCGACAGGAACCACAGCCGGCCGTCGTCCGCGCGCTCCAGGAGGTCGGGCATCCCGTCGTTGTTCAGGTCACCGAACCGGGCCACGTCGGGCAGCCCTGCCGGTCGCTTGTCCTCCGGCTGACGCCACCAGTCCATCCAGGGGACGCCCTGAGTGACCTCGTACTCGGTGGTGGCCACCCGGATCGAGCTGATCTTGTTGTCGAACCTGCCGTCGAAGGCACCGCCGGTGAGGTCGATGGCCCCGTTGTGCGGGCTGATGAGGAGCGTGTCGTCGCCGGCGGAGACGGTGTAGCCGGTTCCGGTGTACGCGACGGCCCACAGAGAACTGTTGTTGACCAGCGACGAGGTCCTGTCGTTGAAGTCGCCCAGGGACGCCTGGCTCGACGAGACGATCTTCATCTCGCCCTTGTAGTCGCCGTACTGGAAGAGGCACAGCTTCCCCGAGGGGCAGCGGGCCGAGTTGTCGGTGGCCGCCGCCTGCGGGGCCGTGGCGAGCAGCATGGCCGTGGACGCGGCGAGGGCGACCGCGGCGCCGAGGGTTCGCCGGGCGGCGGCACGCCCGCGCGGGAAAGGCACGCCTGGGACACGTCGGCCCAGGGAGGTTCGAAGCACGAGGAGGTCTCCGTTCGGTACGGAACATCCGGCCCGGAATTCCGGCCCGGAATCAGTCGGGAAGGGGGAAGGCGGAGCCGGGCGGCAGCGGCACCGAGAGCGTTCAACCGAGAGCGCTCAGCTGAAAGCGCTCGACCGAAAGCGTTCAGAAGACCAGGACGCCCGACTGGAGGCTGCCGAAGGTCTTCGGGGCCTTGAGGCCACCGTCCGCCGCGCCCGTTCCCGGGTAGAGGCGCAGCGAGGACTGGCCCGGGGCGTGCGCGACCAGGTCCGGCCGCCCGTCCCCGGTGACGTCGCCCAGGCCGGCGAGCTCGGTGAGCGCGTTCCAGCCGCCGGTCCCGATGAGCTTGCGGGTGCCGAAGGCGCCCTTGCCGTTGCCCGGGTAGAACCACAGCTTCCCGGCGGTGTCGCGGGCCACGAGGTCGGCGCGCTTGTCGGAGTTCATGTCACCCGCGCCGACGAGCTCGTTCATGGTCTTCCAGCCGCCGCCGACCTTGGTCCGCGACCCGAAGACACCCTTGCCGTTGCCCGGATACGTCCACAGGGTGCCCGCGCTGTCGGAGGCGAGCAGGTCGGCCCGGCCGTCGCCCGTGAGATCACCCGCGGCCGCGAGGTCGCGCATGGTGTTCCAGCCGCCGCCGACCCGCACCCTGGTGCCGAAGGTGCCGTCGCCCCTGCCGGGGTAGAACCACAGCACCCCGTCCTTGTCCCGGGCGTACAGGTCCTCCTTGGCGTCCCCGTTGTAGTCGCCGTGCCGGGCCAGCCGCGTCATGGCGTTCCAGCCGCCCCCGACGAGGCGGTCCCTGCCCGCGCTGTCGGGCGCGTGGGACGACCACAACTGGCCGTACTTGTTACGGGAGAAGAGGTCCGCGTACCCGTCACCGTTCGCGTCGCCGAAGGCCCCTTGTGCGGGGAGTCCGGCGGGCCTGGGCTTCGGCTGGTTGTCCCACTGGTAGACCGCGTACCGGCTCTCGCTCTCGCAGAAGTCGTCCGCTTCGGGCCCCAGGTCGAGGGAGCTGATCGCGTTGTCGAGCTCGGGCGTCGCGCTCTCGTCGAAGGAGCCCTGGCCCGAGTAGAAGTGGGAGGCGCCCTCCCGCGGATCGAGCCCCGGAGCGATGTTGAAGCACACGGGCCAGTCCGTGTAGTTCGCGTAGGAACTGATGCGGTTGTCCCACGTGCCGAGGTTCAGCGTGCTGCCCTTGACGACCAGCATCTGGCCCTGACCCAGCGGGTCGCTGAAGACGCACAGATCGCCCCATGCGCATCGGTCGTAGCCGCTCGCGGCCCGGGCGGGCACGGTGGTCACGGCCGAGACGAGCCCGGCCGCGACACCGGCCGTGAGCGCGCCGCGAACGACGCGCGAGAAGGTGAGACGCACTCGGGTTCCCCCCAGAAGGTGCGCGTGTTCGGGCCGTGTACGCCTCGAACACGTGAATGTTGTGTGCATGATATTGACACACGCCGGGCCCTCGAACGCCCCTGGGTTGCCGGTCCCGGGCAGGCCGACGCAGGTCCCTCGACTCGCGCTCTCGGCTCGGGGACGCGGAGCGGCGTCAGGTGCCGGACCCGGAGATCACGACCTCGGTGCCGACGGCGGTGTGCTTGTACAGCCAGCGGGCGTCGTCCGGGCGCAGGCCGATCAGGGCCAGGGTGGACGGGCGGCGTCCGGGGACGTCCGCCTCGCCGTTGACCGCGTAGATGAAGTGGGGGTCCTTCCTGGGCCCGAGGAACTCCATCACCCACTCGTACTGCTCCACCACACCGCTCGGCGACGCGCTGAACCGCATGCGCCGGTTCAGCTCGGTGACCCGGCCGCTCGTGTCGTCACGGAAGGGCCGGTTCATGTCGGGTGCGGAAATGGGGAACGTCCGGCCGGCGGCGTGGAGTTCCAGTCTGGTGAGGTCGATCCTGATGTCCCGGACGGTCTCGTCGGAGGAGCCGGAGGAGCCCGAGGAGGGGGACGGCGCGGGAGCGGTCGTGGCGGCGCTGGTGGCGGGCGGGATCGCCTGCCGGTCGGTGCGGCCCAGCAGGGACGTACCGCCGAGGACGGCCGCGCCCGCCACCACCAGCCCCGCGGTGACCAGCCCGGCCCGGCGGGTACGACGGCGCAGCAGGGCCCGGCGCCGTACGAAGGCACCCGAGGCGGGCGCCGGGCGCCGGCCCCGGGCGGCCACCTCGTGCAGCGCGCTCGTCAGCCGGTCGGAGGTCGTCTCGGGCGTGGGCGGGCCCGACGGGTCATGAGGCATGCGTGGCCTCCTTCTTCCCGGTGAAGGTCTCGGCGTCCTGGGGTGCCAGATGGAGGGCGAGGGCGGCCCGGCCGCGGGCCAGGCGCGCCTTGACGGTTCCGACGGGTGAGCCGGTCTCGGCCGCGACCTGCTCCACGCTCAGGTCGCACACGTGGTACAGGACGATGGCCAGCCGCTGCGCCTGGGGCAGTTCGCGCAGGGCGGCGACCAGGGCGACATGCTCGGGTCCGGGCCCCGGAGTCTGCTCCGGCGGCGCGTCCTTGCGCACCAGCTCCAGCCAGCGCCGGGCACGCCGGAAGCGGCTGACGGCCAGGCGGGTGGCGACGGTGCGGATCCACGCCTCGGGGGCCTCGGCGGCGTCGAACGACCCGCGGCGGTCCCAGGCCCTGACGAACGCCTCCTGGACGACGTCCTGGGCCTCGGCGTGATCGCCGGTGAAGGCGTAGAGCTGGCCCACCAGGCGGGGGAAGGCGGCCGTGTAGAAGGCGTCGAACTCCTCCTCGGTCATCGGCCCCCCAGTGCCCCCGTCCCCTCGTGCCGCGCGTCCTGCGCGTCCCGCGGGTCCCGCACGCGTCCCGCGCCTCCCGCGCCCCCCGCGCCCCCCGCGGAGGTGATCCTACGGCCCCCTCGCGGTCGAGCCGCCCCGGCCGGGGGCCACCGACCTGCCCGGGAACCGGCCGAAGGCCGATGCAACCCCGGCGACGCGGCGTGCGTACAGCGGATGTCACCACTCACCACAGGGGGAACTCCTTGACCACGCACCGACCGGCCAGTCTCCGCGCCCGCCGTCTCCACGCCGTCACCGCTGCCGTCACCGCCGCCTTCGCGCTCGCCGTGTCGGCGACCGGCTGCGCGGCCACCAGTTCATCGGCCGCGACGGCACCCACCCGGTCCGCCGCCGCGAGCACGCCCACGCCCACCGCCTCACCCAGCCGGACCGCCCCGGCCATCCCCGAGCCGGCCGTCCTCGCCCGGGCCGAGGTCAACATCGGCGAGGGAGCCACGGTCGGCGTCGGCATGCCGATATCCGTCCGGTTCCCGCACCCCGTTCCGGCGTCCCAGCGAGCCGCGGTCGAGCACTGGCTCACCGTCCGGGCGGCGCCCGCGGTCGGCGGCGCGTGGAGCTGGGTCAAGGACCGCAACCTGTTCGACGGCCAGCGCGTCGACTACCGCCCGCCCGCCTACTGGAAGCCCGGCACGCACGTCACCCTGCACGTCGGCACCAGCGCCGTACGGCACTTCACCATCGGGCGCTCCCTGACCGCGACCGTCGACGTGCGAAGCCACATGATGACCGTCACCGAGGACGGCAAGGCCACGACCCGTATCCCCGTCACCGCCGGCCGGCCCGGCCTGGACACCTGGAACGGGACGATGGTCGTGCTGGACAAGCAGCGCAGGGTCTACATGGACTCCCGCACCGTCGGCCTCGGCGACGCCTACCACGGCTACTACGCCTGGGCCGTCCACATCACCACCTCCGGCACCTACGTGCACCAGAACCCCAACGCGAACACCTACGCCGGCCGGGACAACGTCACCCACGGCTGCGTCGGCCTCGCCACCGACGGCACCGCCGAACGCTTCTACCGGCGTGTCATCCCCGGCGACGTCATCCGCGTCACCGGCTCCAAGGAGACGGTCGCCCCCGGCAACGGCTACGGCGACTGGAACCTCACGTGGTCCCAGTGGCTGGCCCACAGCGCCTCCGCCCACAAGGGGGCGCCCGTCACGGCGGACTGAACCCACCGGCCACCGGCCCGGGTGCGGGCGCCGCCGAGTTCAGCGGGCCAGCCAGGTCAGCGCCGCCGTCACCAGGAACACGACGACCGCCGCGAGCCAGACCACGAGGCGTGCCGGCCCCGAGGACGCGGCGGGCGTCCACTCCCCTCCGCCCGGTGAGAGCAGGGCGTCCGCGAACGCCTGCGCGGTTCGCGGCCGCTCCTCGGGGTCGGCGGACAACGTGGCGCGCAGTAGCGCGTCGATGCCGTCCGGAATCCCCGGCCGTCCGTGGACCGTGGGCGGCGGCGACGCCGGTCCCCGCTCTGCCGTGAGGGTCGCGCGACCGCCCGGACCGAAGGGCTTGCGCCCGGTCAGCAGTTCGAACGTCACGACACCGAGGGCGTACACATCGGCGCGGCCGTCGAACCCGCCGGTCTGGAAGACCTGCTCGGGCGCCATGTACGCGGGTGTGCCGGTCGTCACGGTCAACCCCGACGCGTCGGCGAGCCGCTTCGCGCTGCCGAGGTCCGCGACCAGTACGGCGGTGCCGGCGGCGGGCGTGTCGCCGGCGTCGAGCAGGAGGTTCGACGGCTTGATGTCGCGGTGGACGACGCCCGCGTCATGGAGCACCTGGACGGCGTACCCGGCCTCGACCGCCAGCCGCAGTGCCTCCGCGGGCCGGCAGTGCCCGATCCTCTCGGCCAGCGTGCCGCCTCGCACGTAGTCCATGACGAAGTAGGGCCGGTCGTCCTGGACACCGACGTCGTGAACGCGTACGACCCGTGGGCTGGAGATCCTGCGGAGCAGCCTCGCCTCCGCCAGGAACCGCTCCCGCACATCGGCGTTCGACGCCCAGTTGTCGGCCAGCACCTTGACCGCGACCTGGGTGTCGAGTTCGGGGTCGTAGGCCTTCCAGACGGTGGCGAACGAACCGGCTCCCAGCCGGTCCTCGAGGAGATAACGGCCCAGCTTCTGCATGTGGCACCATTCTGCCCGACGCGCCGGGGCCCGGAACCGCGGTGCGCCGGGCGGGACGGCGGTCGGAGGACGACGGGGGACGGCGGAGTGACCGAAGAGGACGATCTGACCCGGCTCGTGGCGTCCGCCCAGGCAGGTGACCGGGCGTCCCTGGACCTCCTCCTCGTCAGGCTCCGGCCCACGGTCATGCGCCGCTGCTCCAGGTTCCTGCCGCACCACGCCGACGCCGAGGAGGCCGCGCAGGACGCCCTGCTGTCCATCAGCACGCATCTGCACGAGTACAGCGGGCGGGGCTCGTTCCTCGGATGGGTGACCGTGATCGCCTCGAACGCCGCCAGGTCCACGTACCGCTCGATGCGCCGGCGCGCGGAGGACAGCCATGCGAACCTTCCCGAGGGTGCGGACCCCCGGACGACCAGCGTCATCGCGGGGACCCGCCTGGATCTGATGGAGGCGCTGGCCGCGCTCGAGGAACGGCACCCGGCCCTGGCGGAGTCCTTCGTGCTGCGCGATCTCGGGGACCTGACCTACCTCCAGGTCGCCGAGATCACCGACGCGCCCCTGGGCACCGTCAAGGACCGCATCCATCAGGCTCGCCGCTTCATGCGGGACCGCCTCGGCGGCGGTTTCTGAGCCGTCCCGACATGCCACTGCTCACCGGCATCGACTCGATCAGAAGCCCGGAGGTGCCGCGGTGCGAGCCCGGACGATCGTCGTCATCCTGACGGCAGCCATCGGACTCGGCGTGCTGACCGGTCGGTTCGTCCTGCCCGCTCGCTCCGCTTCGACCGTGGCGTCGGGCAGCGCACCGTCCGCGACGGCCGGCGGCCCTCCACCGCCGAGGCCCGCCGCCGGACCCATGACGGACCGGCATCTGCTGTCCGCGGCCGAGTTCAGGAAGGTCGGGATCTCCCGGCACATCTACGTGCGGGACCGTGTCGGGGACGGCGGATACGCCAACGCGGCCTGCGCCGGGGAGAAGACCCTGGAGCAGACCCTGGGGGTGCGGGACGCGCACTTCCGCGGGCTGGTGACGGCCCGGGACACGGACGACGGCGACCCCACGCTGGCGGTGAACGTCAAGGACCAGGTCGCGCGCGAGGTCGCCGGTGACGCCGGAAGCCCGGCGATGGCACAGAACTTCGCCCAACGCCTCCTGCTGGAGGAGGTTCCGTGCCAGACGGAACCGGCCACCCACTGGGTCTACGGGCCGACGCACACGGTCGACGTCGCCGCGAGCATCACCGCGAGCTGGATGGGTTCCTACGACGGCGACCTGAACACCGCGGGAACCGCACCACGGGGCAAGGAGCCGTGCGGAGGCATCGCCGTGCTCCGCAACGGCTCGCACTACGGGGTCCTGGAGGTCGACGCCTGCCTGGACACGGCCGCCATGACGCGGATCGTTCGCGCCGCCGTGACACAGCTCTGAGCCCACCCCCCGCCGCCCAACGGGTGTGAGCCGGCTCACACCGATCGCGGCACATCGCCGTCCAACATTCCGCGGACGCGCCGCATCTCCCCGGATGTAGGAAGACGCACACCGCGTCGTGACCACACAGGGGACGAGATGTTCGACAACCAAGCAGCCGGCAAGAAGCTCTCGCGTCGCGGTCGTACCGCACGGGTGGCGACCTGCGTCGGTACGGCACTGATCGCGGCCGGCATCGGCATGCACCCCGCCGCCGCCGGCACGGCCACGGGCTCCGCGAGCCGTGCGGCGGCCGCGACCGCCTCCACCCTCGCCGGGCCCCGCCTCGGCACCGGCGACCTGATCCAGAAGGCCGACTTCCGCCAGACGGGCCTGAGCCCGGTCGCCGCGACCGTGGACACCACCGGGAAGCAGGGTCTCTCGGCGTGCTCCGGCGAGGAGACGATGCGAACGCTGACCGAGGGGAAGGCCGACGCCTACGCCGACGTCACCTGGACGTTCGACACCAAGCGCCCCCTGCTGACCGAATCCGCCGCGGAAACCTCCACCACCACGTCGGCGGCCTCCTACGAGAAGCGGCTCGACCAGCTGGTGCGCAGCTGCCAGGACGAGCCGGCCGGCCACTGGTACTACGGCCAGGGGCACGCGATCACCCTCAAGACCGGCGAGGGCAGGTGGTACCCGGCCTTCGACGGAGACGGCGAGGCCGCCGGCGGCGTCGCGGTCATCCGCAGCGGCCACCGGTTCGGCATCGTCGAACTCTCCGGCCAGCCCAGCGACGACCCCGGCTACTTCGAAGGCATCGCCGCCACCGCCATCAACCGCCTGGCCGCCTGACCTCGCGGCGACGGCGAGTCCGGCCCCGGGCAGGGGCCGGACACCGGGCCGGACACCGCGACCCGCTCGGCGTCGTACGGTCAGAATCCGATGGCCTCGCGCAGCAGCAGGACGGTGCCGCGCCCGGGCTGCGGCTCGGCGTTGAGGACGAGCAGACGGTTGACCGCGCTCGGCTGCCCGTAGACCGCCTGGGCGCGCTCGTTCTCCAGCGGGAGGGCGTGCTCCTCGACCCGGCGCAGCGCGGTGTCCAGGTCGGGTACCACCTTCTGCGCCCCGACGACCCAGATCGCCCGTGCGGCGCCGCCGGCGGAGGCCGGCAGCTGGCTGCCGCTGCCCGAGGCGATGACCAGCGAGCCGGTCTCGGTGACGGCCGCGACGCTGGCGACGAGGACGTCGGGGGTGGCCACCAGCCGGCGGATCCGGTCGAACTCGGTGGCGCGGTCCATCTTCAGCACCCGCGGCCGGACGGCCTGGTAGCGGTCGCCCGCCTCGATGTCCTCCGCGACGCCGGAGAGCCGGAGCGTCTCGCTGGCCCCGGTGAACACGCTCGCGCCCTTGGGGATCAGCTCCTTGACGCGGGCGCGGGCCGCCGCGGCGTCGTCGAGCAGTTCGGCGGTGAAGCCGTTCGCCCGCAGCGCCGCGACCGTCCGGTCCAGGCGTTCGGCGGACGCGGGTGCGGCGAAGTCGCCGGCCACCCCTGGCTCCCGCGTGTCCGTCGCACCGCCGCCCGGTGCCCGCCCGGCGTCCCCGGCCTCCCCGAAGTCATGGGCCCGGGCGTCGGGGCCGGGCGCCGCACCCGCCAGCGGGGTGGTGTCGACGTACCTGACCTCGTAGACCCGCTCGGCGAACTTCCATCCCTCCCGCGTACGCCGGTAAGTGTCGTGGTAGACGGCGAAGTTCAGGCCCGAGCGGCCGTCCAGCAGACGCGCGATCTCCTGCATGTAGGTGCGGCCGGTGGCGGTGTCGCCGTCGATCCGGATCGTGCCCGGGTGGCTGTTCTGCACGAAGAAGTCCCACTGGCTCTGCAGGCGTTCGCCTCCGGTCCGGATCTCCTCCCGGCCGGTGAGCTCGACGGGGACGTTGGGCATCCGCAGAACGCCGTCGGGGGTGAACAGCGCGGCGAGACGGGCGCGGTCGCGCATCATCGCCGCGTCGGTGAACTCGCCGCGCAGCGCCTCGATCTCGACACGGTCGGCGATCTCCTGGAAGTCGTTCATGCTCAGCGTCCTGTCCTTGGGTGGCGTGCTCCTCTTCACCAGTCCGACAACGCGGCCCCGCCGAATGTGAGGCGAGCCGCCGGCCTCACATTCCGCCGCGTCGATGCGTCGTAATGGAGAGGGACCGTGAACGAGGGAGCCGGAGCGCGCATGACCAGTCCGTCGGAACAGGAACAGCCGCAGGCAGACGAGCAGCAAGGCCCGGGCCTCGGCACGATCATGAGCGAGCGGCGGCAGCTGCTCAATCTCGCCTACCGGATGCTCGGATCCCTGGCCGACGCGGAGGACGTCGTCCAGGAGACCTACACCCGCTGGTACGCCATGTCCCGGGAGCGGCAGGAGGCCATCGAGTCCCCGGGCGCCTGGCTGACGAAGGTGGCCAGCCGCATCTGCCTGAACATGCTCCGCTCGGCGCGCGCCCGGCGGGAGACGTACGTCGGCGAATGGATCCCGGAGCCGCTGCCCGACCCGGCCGAGTGGATCGCCGGGGCGGCGGGCGGACCCGGCGTGGACCCGGCCGACCGGATCACCCTCGACGAGTCGGTGACCATGGCCTTCCTCGTCGTGTTCGAGTCGATGACCCCGGCCGAGCGCGTCGCCTTCGTGCTGCACGACGTCTTCCGCTACCCGTTCGCCGAGGTGGCCGAGATCGTCGGCCGCAGCGCGGCGGCGTGCCGTCAGCTGGCGTCCTCGGCCCGCCGCCGCATCGCCGCCGCGCGGACCGAGGCGAGCCCGGACGCGGCCCGGCAGGCGAGCGTCGTCCGGCGGTTCAAGGCGGCATGGGAGGCGCAGGACATCGAGGCCCTGCTCGGCCTGCTCGACCCGGGCGCCACCGCGGTCTCCGACGGCGGCGGCCGCGCCATCGCCCACCTGCTGCCGATCGAGGGCGCCGAGCAGATCGCCCACCTCTACCTGGCCATCGCCCGGTTCGCACCGCCCCGGACGATCCTCGAGCGCACCGTCAACGGTCTGCCGGGCCTGGTGATCGAGTCCGGCGGCAGCATCGAGACGGTGTTCGCCTTCAAGGTCGCCGACGACGACCGGATCACCCACATCTGGGCCGTCCGCAACCCGGACAAGCTCCGCCCATGGGCGCTGCCCTGACCGCCCTTGGACGGTGGTTTCGCCCAGGCGTGCGCCGCGCCCCTTGCCACCACACCCCGGCCGGGCCGGGAGCGGCGAGGTTGCGGTGCCCGTCCCTGCCCCCAAGCATGGGCTCAGGGGGTAAGGGGCTCAGCCACAGAGCACATCCGAAGGCACTGACGGGAGGACATGAGAGCCATGCCGTTTCCTGCGCCCCCGTCCGCCGGCCGTCGTAGGCAGTCGCCGGGCGTCGTACGGAGCCGCCGGCCGCCGGGCGTTCCGTGCGCCGCCCTGTTCCATCCGGACGGTCCGGCCGGGCACGCCCACCGGTGGGGCGTGGCCTCGTTCCACGCCGCGGCAGCCGTACGGGCCGCCCGTGAACCGGCCCGTACGCACTGAGAGGTCGAGGAACCGTGCGCGTCTCGGTCGCCCTGTTCACCGCCGACCTGCGGGTGCACGACAACCCGGTCCTGGTCGCCGCTCTCAAGGACGCGGAACGCGTGGTCCCGCTCTTCGTCGTCGACACGGGCATCCGCCGCACCGGCTTCGCCGGACCCAACCGGGCGGCGTTCCTCGCCGACACTCTGGCCGACCTGGACGCGGCCCTGCGGGCGCGGGGCGGCCGGCTGGTGGTGCGCGTCGGCGACGTGGTCGAGGAGACCTGCCGGGTGGCGGCGGAGACCGGGGCCGCCGTGGTGCACCTCGCGGGCGGGGTGAGCCGCTACGCGGCACGGCGCGAGGACCGGCTGCGCGCGGAGCTGGCCGGCGACCGGCGCGAACTGCGGGTCCACGAGGCATCGTTGACGGCCGTACCGCCGGGGGCCCTGACACCCGCGGGCAGGGACAGGGACCACTTCGCCGTCTTCACCCCGTACTTCCGCCGATGGGAGGGCTTCTCCGTGCGCGGCGTGCTGCCGGCACCGGACGCCGTACGGCTGCCGGACGTGGGCTCGGCCGGCCTTCCTCGCGCACAGTCCCTCGCGTCGGGCTCCACGTCGCCGGGCCTGCCCCCCGGCGGGGAATCCGAGGCCCGCCGCAGGCTGCGGTCATGGCTGGCGGGCCCGCTGTCCGCATACGGCGACCGGCACGACGACCTGGCCGCCGACGCGACCTCCCGGCTCTCCCCCTACCTGCACTTCGGCTGCCTGTCACCCACCGAACTGCTGCACCGGGCCCGCGCCCAGGACAACCCCGGGTCGCGTGCCTTCGTCCGCCAGCTCGCCTGGCGGGACTTCCACCACCAGGTCCTGGCGGCCCGCCCCGACGCGGCCGACCACGACTACCGCCCCCGGCACGACCGCTGGCGCCACGCCACGCAGGAGTTCGAAGCCTGGCGGGAGGGCCGCACGGGCTACCCCGTCGTCGACGCCGCCATGCGACAGCTGAGCCACGAGGGCTGGATGCCGGGCCGGGCCCGCCTGCTCGCGGCGAGCTTCCTCACCAAGACGCTGTACGTGGACTGGAGGGCGGGAGCCCGCCACTTCCTGGACCTCCTGGTCGACGGCGATGTGGCGAACAACCAGCTCAACTGGCAATGGGTCGCCGGGACCGGCACGGACACCCGCCCCAACCGGCTCCTCAACCCACTCGTCCAGGCACGCCGGTACGACCCCCGCGCGGAGTACGTACGCCGCTGGCTCCCCGAACTCCACCACCTCGACGCCACCGCGGTCCACCGCGTCCCCCACCTCGACGCGGCCACCCGTGCGGGCCTGGACTACCCCGCCCCGATCGTGGATCTCACCGCGGCCGCCGCCCGGTTCCGGGATCGGCGGAGACTCGACTGACCGGACATGAACAAACCCCAGGCCGCTGACCTGGGGTTGCTCGGGCAAGTCACCAGCTGGGCGTGTCCTCGCCGGCTCGCGCGTCCCAGGTCGGTGTGACCGGGCGTGCGTCGTGGCAGGTGAAGCCGAGACGGACCAGTGCCCGGCGCATCTCACTCGTCGTGATGTCACGGCGGTCCAACTTGGTGATCACTGCCCCTACCTGCATCACGGGGTACACACGGCGGTCGATGGTCACGGACACGCCGGTGACGGGTTCGGGCGTGATGCCGCTCATGGACTGTTCGACCTCACTCTTGGTCAGGTCGAAGGGGAATCTGGCGATGACACAGCGCATGGATGTCTCCACAGGGGTGGGGAAGAGCACGGAGGAGCCGACCGCGCCACGGCGGTCGGACGACGGTCAGGGGGTGAGAGCGAGGACGCCCAGGGCGTAGCCGTGTTCGTCGATGACGGGGGAGACCTCCAGGGTCCGGGCCCGCATGGCGGTCTCCGCCTCGCCGAGTACGGCCATGGACGAGGTGAACGGCCCGCGGTCGAGCGGGATGTCCCGCAGCCGCGTCCGGTCGCTGTACCACGAGCCGCCGCGGTGCGCGACGAGCTGCGCCCGGGTGACCAGCCCCGCACACCGCCCGTCCTCGTCCCGGAGGAGCAGATGCGGGACACGCGCACCGATGAGCACGGACAGGGCCACGTCGACCGCCGTGTGGTCGTCGACCTGCGGTCCGGGAGCGTGCATGGCGTCGCGGGCGGTCAGGCCGGTGCCGTCGGCGGTGTCGGCCCGCGGTGTTCCGGGCGGGAACGGCGTCAAGGGCTTCTCCTTCTCTTCGGGCGGACAGGACGGGCGTCGGCTCGTCCCGACCGCAGGGAGCGCTTCCCCGTGCTCCGGCTATGGGTTGTTCCTCCGGACAGGCCGACGGATCCGGGCGGCGGCCCGGTCCCTGCGAGGCCGGCCGTCGGATCCGCTGCCCTCGCCCCGGCCGTCGACCGGTGCGGTGAGGACGACCGGTACGCCGGAGGGGCTCCGGGCGCCGGTGATGCGGTGCAGCTCGGCCTCTCCCGGGCGAATCCGGGCGGTACGCGGAGCGATGCCGGCGTCGGCCATCAAGCGGTCCACCGCGCGGCGCTGGTGCGGAAGGACGAGGGTGACGACGGTTCCGGACTCGCCGGCCCGTGCGGTACGGCCGCCGCGGTGGAGGTAGTCCTTGTGGTCGCCGGGAGGGTCGACGTTCACGACGAGGTCGAGGCCCGCGACATGGATCCCGCGGGCCGCGACGTTGGTGGCCACCAGGGCCGTGACGTGGCCGTCCTTGAACTGGGCGAGCGTCCGGTTGCGCTGTGACTGGGACCTGCCGCCGTGCAGGGCGGAGGCACGCACACCGACGGACAACAGGTGCCGGGTCAGCCGGTCGACCGCGTGCTTGGTGTCCAGGAACATGATCACTCGGCCGTCACGGGCGGCGATCTCGGTCACGGCGGTGTCCTTGTCGGCGTCGTGCACGTGCAGCAGATGGTGCTCCATCGTGGTGACGGCTCCCGCAGACGGGTCGACCGAGTGCACCACGGGGTCGTCGAGGTAGCGGCGCACCAGGAGGTCGATGTTGCGGTCCAGGGTGGCCGAGAACAGCAACCGCTGTCCGCGGGCGGGGACTTGGCCGAGCAGTGCGGTCACCTGCGGCATGAACCCCATGTCGGCCATCTGGTCGGCTTCGTCCAGCACGGTGACGGCAACCTGGTCCAGCCGGCAGGCTCCCCGCTCGATGAGGTCGTTGAGGCGGCCGGGCGTCGCGACGACGACCTCGGCGCCGCCGCGCAGGGCACTGGCCTGGCGGCCGAGCGACATGCCGCCCACGACGGTGGCGAGCCGCAGCCGCAGGGCGCGTGCGTAGGGGGTGAGCGCGTCGGTGACCTGCTGGGCCAGTTCCCGGGTGGGGACGAGGACGAGGGCGAGCGGCTGTCGGGGCTGGGCGCGCTGCCCGTCCAGGCGGGCCAGCACGGGCAGGCCGAAGGCGAGCGTCTTGCCCGAGCCGGTACGACCCCGGCCCAGGACGTCACGGCCGGCCAATGCGTTCGGCAGCGTGGCGGCCTGGATCGGGAAGGGAACGGTCACGCCCTCGGTACGGAGCGCGGCCAGCAGCCGTGCCGGCATGTCCAGCTCGGCGAAGGTCTCGACCGCGGGCAGCGGCTCGGTGAGGGTGACCGGCAGGGCGAACTCCTGCGGGCGCGGGGTGGAGCGTGCGCCCTGGCCGCTCTTGAAGCGGTTGCCGCGGGCGGATCCCGCCGAGCGCGTGGAGCTTGTCGAGCGCGTGGAGCCTGTAGAGCGGGTGGACCTTCTGTCCGCGCGGAAACCACCGGAAGTGCCGCCGGTGCGACGGGTGCGGTTCATGGAAGAACCTTCCTCGATGCGGCGTATCGAGGAATTCCGTCCGGCGGTGATGGCCGCACGAATTTCGCAAGAATGAGCCGAAGAAAAAAGAAGATCCGGATCTCGCGGCGCTGTGGCCGGTACGGCCGGCGGTCAGGGGAGTCCGGAGAGCAGAAAAATCAATGGGCCGGGGCCCGCACCCCAAGAGCGCGGGCCCCGGCCATGTGATGCGCGAGCCACTGGCTCGCGACGGTTCGCGTCAGCGTCAGGCGGGAACGATGTTCTCGGCCTGCGGGCCCTTCTGGCCCCGCGTGACGTCGAAGGTCACCTTCTGGCCTTCCTGAAGCTCGCGGAAGCCCTGCGTGGCGATGTTCGAGTAGTGGGCGAAGACGTCGGGGCCGCCACCCTCCTGCTCGATGAAGCCGAAGCCCTTTTCCGCGTTGAACCACTTCACGATGCCAGATGCCATATGAATCTCCCTTGAGGGGCAGTGCCGGACTCCGCACTTTGCGGAGCCGAGTCGCCGCGATGATCACCCCTCCGGACAGATCCGGAAAGCTCTGCAAAGAAAAAATCTCTGGCAATCAAAACTGCAACTGCTATCACGCTAACACAGGCCGGATGTAAACGGCCATGCGCCGTTGGGAGTGTTCGATAATTCTCATCCCGCGCCGGTGCGTATTTCTGTGGTGGCGGAGCTAGGTATCCGTGCCGGGCTCGTCCAGCTTCCGGCGCATTTCCCGGTTCAGGCGGAGGGCGTCGTCGAGCTGGTCCTCGAGGGAGACGATGCGGCACGCGGCCTCGACGGGGGTGCCCTGGTCGACCAGCTCACGGGCGCGGGCGGCGATGCGCAACTGGCGGCGGGAGTACCGGCGGTGACCGCCTTCCGAACGCAGAGGAGCGATCAGCCCGGCTTCGCCGACGGACCGGAGGAAGGCGGGGGTCGTGCCGAGAACGTCGGCGGCCCGCCCCATGGTGTAGGCGGGATAGTCGTCGTCGTCGAGGTTGCCGGCGACCGGGGTGTTCTCAGCGGGCATGGCACCTTCGTTTCGGGGACGCGGCGACGGACCCGGGCGTGCCTGGCGCCGGTTTCCGAAGGAGCCGGCACCCATCCGCGTCGCGCGACAACCCTAACTCCGGCAGGCACGGAGATGTGGACTCGCCGTGGCAGATTTCCCTGTGCGCCCGGGCCGGACCCAGCCCGCAAAGCGGCCGGTCGCGGGAAGCGGTCGAGGAGACCGCCGCAGCGGAAGACCGGGTCCGTCGTGCGGTGGTCGCAGACGACGCGCAGCCGGCCGCCCCGGGCGCGGCGGTCGGCCCACGCCGCGCGCAGCGGTCAGGAACGGCACTCCTCGAAGAGCGCGGACGTTTGGCGTCGAGTCGACAACGGCGCCCGCGAGGACGGTGGTCGAGATCCGTGGGTCGTCCCGTCCGCGGCTCCCCAGGGGGCCGGGTGCCTCATTCCCCTTCTTCTGTCGTGCCGTCGAGGCGACCGGTTTCGGCGAGCGTCAGCATCCGTGCGGCGGTCAGCGGGTTGTCGGGGTCGGTGGCGGCGGCCAGCAGCCGGGCGGCCGTTTCAGCGGGCTCACCGGGCGGGACGACCAGGAGCACCCAGCGCCCCACGGTGCCGCAGTCCAGGGTGATGACATGCGCCTCGCTTCCGGGCCCGGCCGGCTCCACGGCGATCACCCGGCCGGGTGCCATGACCGTGTTCGGGGCGTCGGGCCATTCGGCGGGATCCACGCTGACCCGTACCGCGGCGCCCGAGTCCGGCTCCAACGATCCGACCAGCGAGGGGAGTTCGAGTTCCAGCGCGTCGCAGCGCGGCCACCAGGCCCCGTCCAGCGGGCCATGGCTGACGTCCGGGGCGAGGGCCAGACGGGGCAGGGGCATACGGTACGTGTGCGCGAGAGCCGCGGGCCCGCTTCCGGCGGACGTGCTGCTGGGTTCCATCATGCGGTCCCGTCCCGGGAGCCGCGGGGCGACTGCCCGTTTCGTCTCTCGCCGGGAACGGCACCGCCGGTCGCGCTGCACGAAATGCTCTCGGTACGGTCAGGCTACTCCCGGTGGAGGAGAACCGGGCGAGTCAGTCGTCCGACCGTGTCTTCTCATAGAGAGATCTCAGGACCGCCGGCCAGGAACGCTCTGAAGCGTAGGCCCGGGACGGGTGGCTGTGCTTGCCGATGTGCGTCCGGCGCCGTGGACGACCGTCGGGTGCTGCGATGCGGTGCGGGGCCGGGAGTACGGTGGAGGGCACCGAGGGCACGCCGCGCACCGGCTCCGACACCGGTGCCGCTCTCGGCGATCACGACGCCGGGCCGGCCGGTTCCGCCCGAGCCCGGGGCAGGGTTTTCCCATGACCGTGAACGCGCCGGTTCGGCCGACGAGCACAGAGCCGCGCCGGCAGCAAGGCGGACCCGACCGGCCCACTGCGGGGAGGCCGCGTCCGACGAGTCGGGAGCGAGGCTCCTCGCCGCACGCCGGGGAACGCGTCCGCCCGCTCAGCCGCCGTCAGATAGAAGACCGTCTACCGGAACTGGGCGACCTGTACGCCGAGACCGCCGGCGGCAGCCCGTGGGCGTGGAACCAGGCACGGGTCGCCTTTCTGCGACGGCTGGCGGCCGACGTGCAGCGGCCGGGGTTCGAGTTGCTGATCGCCGAGACCACCACGCTGATCGGGTGCGCCCACGGCTTCCCGGTAAGCGGCGACGGACCCTGGTGGGAGGGCCTCGACGGACACCTTTCCGGGAGTCTGCTCAGCCTGGCCGCGGCCGGACGTCTGTTCGTGGTCTCTGGAATCCTCGTCCCGCCCCGCGTACGCAGGCAGTACCAGAACCGTGCCTGGAACCTCGCCCGGCGGCTGCAGCAGCGGCTGCTCACCGACCACGGTGCCGCCGTCGGTGTCACGCTGTTGAACCGCTCCGACGTCGAGACGTTCGAGGCGTTGCGGTCCTGGGGGTGGCGGTACGACACCGACGACACCCCGCCGACGTGCCGACCCGGCCGGTTCCGTGTGCTGGTCCTGGGGGCCTGAGCAGCGAGCACCGGGCACCGGGCACCGGGCATCGGCTCCTGGTGTCACGGCGCCGGCAGGCGCAGGGCCAGGAGGGCGATGTCATCGGTGCTGCCGGGGGGCATCCGGGCCGACAACTCGTCGCACAGCGTGTCCAGCGGTTCCTGGGCAAGCGTGAGAGCGTGGCGGCGCAGCCGGTCGAGGCCGGTGTCGAGGTCACTGCCGGGAACTTCGATCAGACCGTCGGTGTAGAGCAGGAGCGTGGAACCCGCGGGCAGGGGACAGGTGGCACTCGGCCGGCCCTCGTCGTCGGCGGCGTCCAGGCGGGCACCCAGGAGGAGCCCCTGCCCGGCTTCGAGGTACTGCGCGTTCCCGTCGGGGGTCAGCAAGAGCGGTGGCGGGTGCCCGGCGCTGGTCCACTCCAACATCCATGGGCCTGTGTGCGGGTGGCCCTTGACCTGGGCGAGGACAAGAGTGGCCATCTCGACGGTGGTGATGGCGGACAGGGCGTCGTCGAGGCGGTCGACGACGGCGCCGGGCGGTCCGGTGTGGTCCCAGGTGAGGGAGCGCAGGATGCCGTGCAGTTGTGCCATGCCGGCCGCGGCGGTCAGGTCGTGGCCGAGGACGTCACCGATGACCAGCGCGGTCGTGCCGTCCTTCAGTTCGAACGCGTCGTACCAGTCACCGCCGACCTGGGAGCCGGCCGGGGCGGGCTGGTAGCGGGCGGCCAGCCGGAGCCGGCCGGGCTGGGGCAGCGGGGCGAGCAGGTTGCGCTGCATGGCCTCGGCGACGGCGCGCTGGCGGCCGAACCGGCGGGCGTTGTCGATGACCAGGCCGACCCGGCGGCCGATGTCGCTCACCACCTCCAGGTCGCCGGTGCCGAAGGGGTGCGCGGGGTCGGTGCGTACCAGCGTCAGCGCGCCGGTGAGCTGCCGCGTGGTGCCCAGCGGCACCGTGACGGCGGAGGTCGCGCCCACGGCCCGGAGGAAGCCGCTGTGGACGGCGGCCAAGGGAGAGTCGGGCGGCGCGGCCGTCTCGACCTGGTCCTGTAGGACGGGATCGCCTCCGTTCAGTACCTGCACCAGGGCTGAGCGGGTCGCCTCCTTGACCGGTGGAAGGCGACCGTGCCAGTCCTCCTGCCCGGTCTCGCGGCCCTCCGGGCCTTTCACCGCCACCCGGTGGACCTGCCGGGAGCCGACCCGGAGGTCCACCGCCGCCCAGTCGGCCAGGCGGGGAACCAGGAGCCGGCACAGCCGGGCGAGGGCCTCGTCGACCTCCAGGGTCTGTCCGAGTACGTCGGTGATCTCCGCGACCAGCGTCAACCGCTCGGTGAGGTCCTCGAGTGCACTCGTACGGGCCGCCCGCGCGGCACGTTCCGCACGTTCCCGATGCGCGCCGCGATCGAGCACGGACTCGCTGAACACCACGACCATGCCGGCCCTGGAGCCGCCGTCCGTCAGAGGTGAGGCCGACCAGGCGACCGGGACCAGGCTTCCGTCACCCCGCAGACACAAGTCGTCGTCCCCGCGAGCGGGACATCCCTCGGCCAGCGCCCGCAGCAGCGGACAGTCCTCCCGGGGAATGCGGGCGCCGTCCGGCCCGCGGTGGAGCAGGTCATGGACGTCCTGCCCTGACATCGCCGCCGCGGACCGGCCCAGCAGCCGCTCGGCGGCCGGGTTGACCGCGACGATCCGCCCTGCCGGGTCCACCACGGCCAGGGCGGTGCCGAGCTGCTCGACGACCTGCCACCACGGATACGTCCGAGCCGCCGACCGCCTCCCTTCGCTCTTCCCTTCGCCCTTCCCTCCGGGCGCCACACCCTCCACCACACTGGCCTTCCTGTCAGGAGCTGTTCCCGCCGAGGACCGCGCGACCCCACTCGAGAGGCGGAAACGCCCTGATCCGATGGTCCCGCACCCACAACACGGCCGCATGGCGGACCCGACGGGCCGCTGCCCGCGTTCGCCGCGGGCAGACCCGGACAGTGCCTCAGCCCTCCCGTGCCGGAGGTGACGCCGAACCCCGGCTGGAGGCGTGACTTCCGCCCCCGTCAGCTGGCCCGTTCGATCCACTCGTTGCCGCCCAGCGGGTAGTCGTAGCCCGGACGTCCCTCGTCGGCGCTGGTGCGGAACGGGGCGCCGTTGTCGTCGATGTGGACGGTGCCGCGGCGGCCGCCGCTGGACCAGTCCAGCGTGAGGTCCCATCGCACGTCGTGCGCCTTGGTGTGGGCGGTGACGTAGAAGACCTCCGGATCCGACTCGCTGACCTTGTACGGGAAATCGCGCTGGCCGTTCTTGACGGTGACCGTGGGGCTGCCGTTGTCGAGGTCGATGTCGAACGACTTCGTGTCCACGCCGCCGCCGCAGCCGACGCCCATCGAGTAGTCGTTCCAGGCGAGCGGCGCGCCCTTGGAGAGGACGCGTATGTGCAACGCCTCCAGGACCACCGTCTCCTCGCCGGTGCCCTGGACGGTGAGGGCGACCCGCTGATCGCCCGAGGACACCGCCCCGTACGCGGCGGCCCAGCGCGGGGCGTACTGCTCGCCCACCGGCGGGCCGACCTGCTCGGGTTCGCTGTCGACGAGGAAGTGCTGGCTGCACGGGTTGTCGTAGACGTAGGGGCGGGTGCCGACGTTGAGCGGGACGCCGCCGCCGACGCCACCCCCGGCGCGCTGAGCCCCACCCTGCTTGTCGCCCTGGGAAGTCCCGGACCCGGCCCCCTCGGACTGGGCCCCCTCGGACTGGGCCCCCTCGGACTCGGCGGTGGAGGCGGAGGCCGATGCGGACGGCTTGTGTCCCTTCGCGCTCGGGGACGGTGAGGCGGACGGCTTCCCCGCGTCCGCCGTACCGGTGGTCGTGGTGGTGACACCGGCCGCCTGCTGCCGCCCCGTGTCGTTCCCGCCGCCGACCAGCGGGCGCACGGTGAACACCACGGCTCCCAGCACGGCGGCCACCGCGACGCAGGTGATCAGCACGGTACGGCGAGGACGGGCAGGGCGGGGACGGGCAGGGCTGGGACGGGCAGGGTGGGGACGAGGCGGCGGCGCGAGCTCGCGCGGCATGTCGACGACATCCGGCTCACCGTCCTCGCCCTCGTCCCACTCGCGTGAGTCCGCCGAGCCGGGAGCCACCGCTCCAGCCGTCTCTGCCGCATCAGCGGCATCCTCAGAGCCAGAGGCATCAGCGGGCGTCGCTGTCGCCGAAGCCTCGTCCGTCCTGCTTCCTCGCGCCGCGTCGGCCAGGATCCAGCGCCGGTGCAGCTCCACCAGCTCCTGCGGCGTTGCCCGGCAGACCCTTGCGAGGCGCTCCACCGGTGCGTACTCGACAGGCACCGCCGTGCCGTTGCAGTAGCGGTGCAGCGTCGACGTGCTCATGTGCATCCGCTTGGCAAGCGCCCCGTAGCTGAGTCCCGAGCGGTCCTTGAGCTCCCGAAGCAGTTGAGCGAACGCCTCCCTTTTCCCGGCCCCCGTTGTCCCCGACACCTGTTCCCCCGTCCCCTCGTGTTCCAGCCGCGCGTTCCAGGGGCACCATCTTCTCCCTGGTCAGAGTGTATTTCGCTGTTCCAGCGTCCCCAACTGCCCGCTGTGCCTGGCGACTGGGACGGACCACCTCACAAGCTTCCGTCATCCGATCTCCAACCCCACCCGAACACCGAAGGGGTAAGGCACATGTCCAGCCTCCGCACCTCCCGCACCCGTCTCGCCGGCGCCGCCGCGACCGTCGTTCTCGCCGCACTCTCCCTGACCGCGTGCCAGGACGGAACAGGCGTCCACGCATCGGGCACCCCGACGACGGCCACCGCGACCGCGAACCCCCCTTCCGTCACTCCTTCTTCGAGCACTGCTCCTTCGAACACTTCGTCTTCGAACGCTTCTTCGTCCGGCTCCGACTCCTCCTCCCCGAAGGCCGGATCCACCACCGGCACGACCCGGCCGCCTGCGGGCACGCCCAAGTCGAAGGCGCGCGTCCCCTCCGGCAAGCCGGTCACCTGTGAGGGGGCGAACACCAAGACGGTCGCGGCCCCGCTGAACCGCCCGGTGAACCACATGCTGCTCACGGTGACCAACACCGGCCGCGAGACCTGCCACCTCTACGGCTACCCGGCCGTCCGCTTCGGCGAGGCCCAGGCGGTGCCCCCGGTCATCGAGGACTCGCAGCCGCAGGCAGTCGTCACACTCGAGCCGGGCGAGTCCGGCTACGCCTCCGTGAACCTGTCCGCGACGGACGGCAGTGGCTCGAACGGCCACACCGTGAACTCCCTGACCGTCTATTTCCGCGGCCGCTCCGGCAACGAGAGCGTCGGCACGGGCGCTCACCCCTCGCTGCCCGCGACGGGCGTCTACGTGGACGACTCGCTCAAGGTCACGTACTGGCAGCAGTCGATGGACGACGCCGTCCAGTGGTGACGGCGCGGCGCTCTTGAAGGGCCGGCCCACAGACCCGAGCAGGCAGGCGACCCACCATGCGCAACGCCCGCAGGCTCTCCCGCTTCGTGACCGCCTGCGCCCGCGCGGCGTGGAGCTGACGACGGACAGCAAGGGGGAAGGCCCAGGTCTCTGACCTGGGCCTCCATCATGGAGCGGGTGACGAGAATCGAACTCGCGCTCTCAGCTTGGGAAGCTGCGAACATCGAGGACCTGCTGTCGTCGCTGACCTGCTCGAACGGCCGTGTGCGAGCGCCTCGGAGGTGTTGCTTGGCTGCTCCGAGGGTTGGGGTGGTCGCGTTCCGGAATGCGGCCACCCCTAGCATGTGTCCCTCAGACTCCATTGGGGGGAGCATGTCAATGTCCTCGCGCAGGCGTCCGTTCGCCAGTCGCGCCCGTCTCGTCGCGGCCTGCACGAGCCTGGCAGCCATGGCCGGCGTGCTGCTGTCGCACCCGGCAGTTGCCGAAACGGTTCCGCCGAATCCGCCCAAGGCCTTGCCCCGGGCGGATTTCACGGGAGACGGCTTGGGCGAGATCGTGTATCGCCCGTTCACCGGCCGGCTCCGGCTGACGAACCCGGCGATCAGTTACACGGCGTTCGAGTTCTTCCTCGAGGAGGACCTTCCGGGAGATGTCTCCTTCAAGGACTACGTCCCGGTCGGCGACCAGGACGGCAATGGTGCTCCGGAGCTCCTCGTGGTCTCGGCCGACGGGACGCTCAGGATGGTGCGAACCCAGCCGAACGTGAACGCGGCCTACGTGACGGAGAGCACCCGTGTGGGGCCCGGCTGGCAGATCTACAACAAGGTGCTGTCGCCGGGCGATCTCAACGGTGACGCCCGGGCGGATGTTCTGGCCCGGACACCGGGCGGCGATGTGTACTTCTACGCCTCCACCGGAGACGAGGCCGCGCCGTTCGCGCCGCGCATCAAGATCGCCAGTGGGTGGCAAATCTACGACCAACTGGTTGGTGTTACAGACAACGATGGCGACGGTGTCGGCGATGTCGTCACCCGTACGCCCTCGGGGCAGCTCTTCTTCCACTCCGGAATCGCAGGCGTGAAGCCGGCGTTCAAGCCGCCCGTCGGGCTCGGCTCCGGTTGGGGCGTGTACAACCAGATCGCCGGCGGCGACGACTTGGACGGTGATGGCAACGGCGACCTCGTGGCCAGGACGGTCGACGGGTCGCTCTACATCTACAAGGGGCTCGGCCATGGCAGTTTCGCGCGGCGGACCCCGGGCACGTGGAGTGGCGGTTGGCAGGAAGCAGATGTGATCTTCGGTGCCGGAGGAAATCCTGCCTATGGCAAGTCCCGCATCCAGGCTCTCGGTACCGACGGCAAGCTCTACACGTATCAGTCGCTCGGCAACGGCTTGCTGGCTCCGCGCCGTCAGGCGCCTTCGCCCTACTACTGCAACGTCGCTTCGGGCGTCGGCATGAGGATGATCACCCTCGCCTCCGACATCGGTCTCGACAACCGCCCCGACATGCTCGCGATGTGCAAGAACGGCGTGCTGACCGGCGGATCCGATGGCCAGTACACCATCGGCGAGGGCTGGGGTATCTATAACACACTGGCCGGCCCCGGAGACCTCACCGGCGATGGCAAGGGCGACCTGCTTGCACGGGACACGTCCGGCTATCTCTACCTCTACCGAAGCAACACCGAGCAGGAATCGCCGTCCGTCCCGCACTTCGCTCCCCGGGTCAAGGTCGGCGGTGGCTGGGGCGTCTACGACCGGATCGTCGGCGCGGGCGACTACACCGGCGACGGGCGGGCCGACATCGTGGCCCGCACGCCGGCGGGAGAGTTGTACCTGTACGCCGGGACGGGCAGCGCCTCCGCCCCGTTCAAGCCCCGCCTCAAGGTGGGCTACGGCTGGCAGATCTACAGCAAGCTCGCAGCGATCGGGGACGTGGACGGTGACGGCAGAGGCGACCTCCTCGCAGCCGACCGCAGCGGCAACCTCTACCGCTACTCCTCGACCGGTGTCGCCACAGGGTCGGGTGCCTTCCGCGCCCGAGTTCGAATCGGCGGCGGCTGGAACATCTACCGCGAACTCCAGTAAGGCCGCGGGCACCTGGGGGGGGTGGAGGCCGGTCCGGGAAACCAACGGTCCACCCACCGTCAGGGATGGCCCCTGACCAGGAACATCGATCGGGGGCCTTTCCCATGCGAGCCGACGCTCATCGGTGCACCGTTGCCGTGGATCGGGGATCTCGCCGAGAGCAACGGCAGCCTCCTGCTCGTTCATCAGAGCATCCCCGTACGGATCCACGGCGGTCAGCCGCCCAGGCACTCCGAGCAACCGGAGTGAGCCGATCACACCGGCCAACGCGTCCCCGTGCCCGTACGAACTGGGCTGGGAAGCGCTGCGCGCCTTCGAAGCGGAGCACGGCATAGTTCTGCCGGAGCCCTATCGGACCTTCGTTGCGGAGATCACCGACGGCTCGTACTCCGGGCCGCCGGACTACGGGTTGGTGGGCCTGGCAGAGCTGCCCGACGACTGGGGGGATGACCGGCCGGAACGTGTCCTGAGGCAGCCCTTCCCCCTCACCTCGCAGTGGCTGTGGGAAGAGGACGACTCAGAGCCGTCCGAGGAAACCGACCTGCTCATGGACCGGGTCTTCGATCACGGGTCGATCGTCCTCGGGACGGACGGATGCGGCATGTACTGGCACCTCGTCGTCACTGGCCCGCATCGTGGACATGTCTGGTTGATCACCGGGGAAGGCGCCACTCCGTTCGGAGCCGAGTTCGGGTTCACCACGGCTGAGCCAGGATTCGCTGGGTGGGTTGAGCACTGGGCCGCCAACAAGCCCTGGTTCGACGCTGCGTGACAGGCGCACGAGCGGTCGGCGTAGCGACTTTGGCCGGGAGCTGCTTCGGCACGAGTGATCACGGCCCCTTACGCTGGCCCGCGGATCGGCAGGCTTGTGGACCTGCAAGTCGTCGCGCTGTGAGCCACTGAGGTTCAGTGCCTCGGTGATGCGGCGGAATGTCGTGTGCCGTGAGCGGTACGGGGAACCCTGCGTCCGGATCTCGCATGTACCTCGCACGCCGCGGACCGTCGCCGCGAGCACGCCGGTCGCCCCGGACGGGTGCCACTCCAGAACCGAGCTGATCGTGTCCACGTCCCTCGCGGTGAAGATGTGGACAACGGGGCCCAGCGCGTCGGCCACATCTTCCGGCCAGTTCGCCGTCCAGGCCCGGACCCGCGACCAGGAGTCGCACGGGCGCGACGAGGAGCGGCAGGAGGACGTCGCCGCCGGCCTCGACGCCACCGTCCGGAAGGCTCGTGCCGAGGCTGCCAAGAAGGCGGCCGAGAAGTCTTCTGGCACGAATCCGGCACGCGGCGAGTAATCGCAGAGCACAGCAAAAAGGCCCGGGTCTGTGACCTGGGCCTTCTTCGTGGAGCGGGTGACGAGAATCGAACTCGCGCTCTCAGCTTGGGAAGCTGATGTTCTACCATTAAACTACACCCGCGTAAGACGCCGACCGCGGTCGGTGTCCGGTGCTCGCTCACTCTACCTCATCCCTGGCCCCCGGCGTTGATCGCCGTGGGGCCGTCGTTGTTTCGGGGGTATGAGGGCTGCGGTTGAACGGAGTTGGGGCGGTACGGTGAAGGTGTGGGGCAGGGTGCTCGTGGGGCCGGAGTGCCGCCTGGAGGGTCGTCTCTTTGATCCCGTAGTGTGGCTTTTGTCGTCAGGCGGCAGGAGGCCAGACGCGGTTCTGGGGAAGGGACTTGAGGGCTTGATGGAGCGCACCGTCGTCCGTTGTGCCGAGGGGCACGTGTTCAGCACCGCTTCGTTCCCGATGCAGCAGGCCGAGCGGCTCGGTCCCGGCCGGCTCGTGAGGTGCCCGCGGTGTGCCCGGCTCCGCAGCGCGGTGCCGGTGACCTTGGAGAAGCGGTAGAAGCAGCGCCATGCCGGCGCGTGGGGTCGTCCTGATTGTGGGGGCTCCGCGCGCCTTGCGTATCCTCGGGGCGTGCTTCTCTCAGACAAGGACATCCGGGCCGAGATCGACGCCGGGCGCGTACGGATCGATCCCTTCGACGAATCCATGGTGCAGCCGTCCAGCATCGACGTGCGCCTCGACCGCTATTTCCGGGTGTTCGAGAACCACCGCTACCCCCACATCGACCCCTCCGTGGAGCAGCCGGACCTCACCCGGCTCGTCGAGCCCGAGGGGGAGGAGCCGTTCATCCTGCACCCCGGGGAGTTCGTGCTCGCCAGTACGTACGAGGTCATCACGGTTCCCGACGACCTCGCCTTCCGGCTGGAGGGGAAGAGCTCGCTCGGGCGGCTCGGGCTTGTGACGCATTCCACCGCCGGATTCATCGACCCCGGGTTCTCCGGGCATGTCACGCTCGAACTGTCCAATCTGGCCACCCTGCCGATCAAGCTGTGGCCGGGGATGAAGATCGGGCAGCTGTGCATGTTCCGGCTCAGCTCGCCCGCCGAGGCTCCGTACGGCAGTGAGCGCTACGGCTCCCGTTACCAGGGGCAGCGCGGACCCACGGCCTCGCGTTCCTACCTCAATTTCCACCGGACCCGGGTCTGAGGGGCACCACCGACATGAGCGACGTACGAGAGAACCTCACCTACGAGCGGTTCGGCGCCGCCGTCCGCGAACTCGCGCAGACCATCGCCGACGACGGCTACGAGCCCGACATAGTGCTCAGCATCGCCCGCGGTGGGGTCTTCGTCGCCGGTGGGCTGGCCTACGCCCTCGACTGCAAGAACATCCACCTGGTGAACGTCGAGTTCTACACCGGTGTCGGGACCACCCTCGAGATGCCCGTCATGCTCGCCCCCGTGCCCAACGTGATCGACTTCTCCGACAAGAAGGTGCTGATCACCGACGACGTCGCCGACACCGGCAAGACGCTCAAGCTGGTCCGCGACTTCTGCCTGGACACCGTCGCCGAGGTGCGCAGCGCCGTCATCTACGAGAAGTCTCACTCGCTGGTGAAGTGCGAGTACGTCTGGAAGCGCACCGACGACTGGATCAACTTCCCCTGGTCGGTCGAACCGCCCGTCGTGAAGCGGGCGGGGCAGGTGCTCGACGCCTAGGTCCTGGACGGCGGTCACGGGAGAAGGCGCACAGCCGCGCTGAAGCCGCCAAGGGTCCCGCCAGAGGTGAGGCCCGCGTGAGGGGACGGCACGGGCCGTCACACGATTCAGGGGTGGAGCATGCTCGTGCTCATATTGTTCGTCTTCGTTCTGCTCGTCATCGGCGGCTGCGTCTGCGTCTACTGGTCGGCCCGGGGCGATGCCCCTCGTTGGGCACGTGGTGTGGCCAAGGCGACGCTGCTCGGCAGCGAGCTGGTCCGCAGCGCGAGCCGGAACTCTCGCTCACGGCAGAGCGGCGGGGACGACTGAGGGTTGGCTGTCCGGCGGGTCGTGGGGGCAGGCATGAGTGGAGTGCCGCTGCGGGAAAGGGCCCCGGTTCGGTCCGGGGCCCTTTCCGCGTTCAGCCGCTTCGGCCGCGTTCATCCATGTCCGGGCGCACGTGCCGTTGGCCACGCGCACGCGTCGTCAGAACGTGCCCAGTTTCACGATCGACAGCAGTGCGATCAGCTGGATCGCGGAGGCGCCCAGGGCCTTCGGCCAGGGCAGGTCGTGGGAGCGGCTGACCATGAGGGTCAGCAAGGCGCCGCCGGCGACCCAGGTGGCCCAGCCGAGCAGCTGGACGAAGCCCGCGTCGCCGCCGAGGAACAGGGCGACGAGCAGGCGCGGCGCGTCCGTGAGGGACATGATGAGCATGGACAGGCCGACCGTGGGCTGCCAGGCGCCGTCGCCGCCGAGCTGGCGGGCCAGGGTGTGGGTGACCACGCCCAGGACGAAGGCGCTGATCCCCATGGCCACGGCCGTGACCAGGACGATGGGGACCGCGTTGGAGAGCGTGGCGTTGATCGCGTCCTGCCGGGCGCCGTCGAATCCGAAGACCGCCAGCAGGCCGTAGAGGAACGTCACGATGAGGGCGGGACCCCACATCGTGTAGTCGCGCATCTGGAGGAAGGTCTGCTGCGGGGACAGGACGATGCCCCGCAGGAGGTCCTTCCAGTGCAGGCGCGGGCCGATCGGGCCGGCCGGGGCCGAGCCCGCGCGGTAGGTCTCGCCCTGGCTGTACGGGTCCTCGCCGATCGCGAACGCCTGGGTGTGCCCAGGGTTGTTGGCCGCGTACGGGTCGGGGCCGCCCTGCGGATGGGCGCCGCCATCACCGAAGTACTCCGGCTCGCCGTGGCCGCCGTAGCCGCCGCCGTTCGCCTGGGGCCAGGGGCCCGCGGCCGACCCGCCGCCTCCGTACTGCGGTTGCTGCTGCGGGTACGGCTGCGGCGCCGACGGGTAGCCGTACGACGGCGCCTGGCGGGGCGCCCGCTGTCCGTACGGGGGTTGTTGGGGGCGCGCTTGCGGGGCCCGGTCGTCCCGGGCGCCGCGTCCGATCCTGAATCCAGCCACGTCGTCGAACGTACCTGCTCCGGCACGGCCGCGTGCCGGGCCCGGGGGTCCGGGACCGGCTTTGCGGCCGAGCTGTGACATCCCCTAAGGGGACCGCCGGACGGCTCTCCTACCTGAGTACCGGGGGCGGTGTCGGGGATGCTGTCAGGGGGCCGGGACTGGTGCCGTCGGGCGCTCGGTGGCGGGCGGCCGGGGGTGTCGGCGGCGGGCGGCCGGGGGTGTCCCCGGGCCGCTCCGGCGGCGCAGCGGGCAGGATGGGCCCATGAGCGTAGTCAAGATCAACGTGCTGACCGTGCCCGCCGAGCAGCGGGAGACCCTGGAGAAGCGGTTCGCCTCGCGTGCGCACGCCGTCGAGAACTCCGACGGGTTCGAGTGGTTCGAACTGCTGCGTCCCGTGGAGGGCACCGACACCTACCTCGTCTACACCCGGTGGCGGGACGAGGAGTCGTTCCAGGCCTGGATGGAGGGGCCGATGAAGGCCGCTCACCAGGGGGGTGCGGGTGAGGGTCAGGAGCGGCCCAGGCCCGCCGCCTCGGGCTCCACCCTGTGGTCCTTCGAGGTGGTGCAGCAGGCCGCGCCCAAGAGCGCGTAGGCCCCGCCGGCCGGTGAACGGCGACGCCCCCCTGTCCGTCGCACGCGTACGACGGACAGGGGGGCGTCCCCAGGACGGGCAGGGGAGCGTCGGTCGTCGACCGGGCGGCGGGACTGCCTCACCGGCTCCCGCTCCACCCGCTCCTACGTCGCCGGCTCCGCTCCACCGGCTCCTACTTCACCGGCTCCTACTTCACCGGTTCCGGTTCCGGGGCGCTCTCGCTCTCCGAGTCGCCGGCCGGGTCGACCGGGGTCTTGACGGAGTCGAGCAGGAGCTGGGCGACGTCGACGACCTGGATGGACTCCTTGGCCGCTCCCTCGTTCTTCTTGCCGTTGACCGAGTCGGTCAGCATGACCAGGCAGAACGGGCAGGCGGTGGAGACGATGTCCGGGTTCAGCGACAGGGCCTCGTCGACGCGCTCGTTGTTGATGCGCTTGCCGATGCGCTCCTCCATCCACATCCGGGCGCCGCCCGCGCCGCAGCAGAAGCCCCGCTCCTTGTGGCGGTGCATCTCCTCGTTGCGCAGGCCCGGGACCTTGCCGATGATCTCGCGCGGGGGCGTGTAGATCTTGTTGTGGCGGCCCAGGTAGCACGGGTCGTGGTAGGTGATGATGCCCTCGACCGGGGTGACGGGGATCAGCTTGCCCTCGTCGACCAGGTGCTGGAGCAGCTGGGTGTGGTGGATGACCTCGTAGTCGCCGCCGAGCTGCGGGTACTCGTTGCCGAGCGTGTTGAGGCAGTGGGGGCAGGTGGCGACGATCTTCTTCGCCGACTTGGGCTTGCGGGACTCCTCGGTGACCTTGCCCTCGTCGTCCAGCTCCTCGCCGAACGCCGTGTTCAGGGCCATCACGTTCTCCATGCCGAGCTCCTGGAACAGGGGCTCGTTGCCCAGGCGGCGGGCGGAGTCACCGGTGCACTTCTCGTCGCCGCCCATGATCGCGAACTTGACGCCCGCGATGTGCAGCAGCTCCGCGAAGGCCTTCGTGGTCTTCTTCGCCCGGTCCTCCAGGGCACCCGCGCAGCCGACCCAGTACAGGTACTCGACCTCGCTCAGGTCCTCGATGTCCTTGCCGACGACCGGGACCTCGAAGTCGACCTCCTTGGTCCACTCCAGGCGCTGCTTCTTGGCCAGGCCCCAGGGGTTGCCCTTCTTCTCCAGGTTCTTGAGCATCGTGCCCGCCTCGGACGGGAACGCGGACTCGATCATGACCTGGTAGCGGCGCATGTCGACGATGTGGTCGACGTGCTCGATGTCCACCGGGCACTGCTCCACGCAGGCGCCGCAGGTGGTGCAGGACCACAGCACGTCCGGGTCGATGACGCCGTTCTCCTCGGCGGTGCCGATCAGCGGGCGCTCGGCCTCGGCGAGGGCGGAGGCGGGCACGCCCGCCAGCTGCTCCTCGCTCGCCTTCTCCTCGCCCTCCATCGTCTTGCCGCCGCCGGCCAGCAGGTACGGCGCCTTGGCATGGGCGTGGTCCCGCAGCGACATGATCAGCAGCTTCGGGGAGAGCGGCTTGCCGGTGTTCCAGGCCGGGCACTGCGACTGGCAGCGGCCGCACTCGGTGCAGGTGGAGAAGTCCAGCAGGCCCTTCCAGGAGAACTGCTCGACCTGGGAGACGCCGAAGACGTCGTCGTCGCCCGGGTCGGTGAAGTCGATCGCCTTGCCGCCGCTCGTCATCGGGAGCAGCGCGCCGAGGGAGGTCTCACCGGTGGCGTTGCGCTTGAAGAAGATGTTCGGGAACGCCAGGAAGCGGTGCCAGGCCACACCCATGTCGGTCTTCAGGCCGACCACGATCATCCAGATGAAGGAGGTCGCGATCTTCAGGCCGGCGAAGAAGTAGGTGAGGTTCTGGAGCGTGGAGACGTCCATGCCCTTCAGCCACGACACGACCGGGTACGAGATGAAGAACGAGGCCTCGTAGGAGTCCACGTGGTGCTGGGCGCCTTCGAGGGCGTGCAGCATGAAGATGCAGACGCCGACGATGAGGATGACGGCCTCGACGAAGTACGCCTGGCCGAAGTTGGAGCCCGCGAAGCGGGACTTGCGCCCCGGCGTGCGCGGGTGGCTCAGCTGGCGGATCGCGATCAGGACGAGGATGCCGACGACCGTCATGGTGCCGATGAACTCGACATAGACGTTGTAGGGCGCCCACTCGCCGATGACCGGCAGGATCCAGTCCGCCTTGAACAGCTGCCCGATCGCGTTGACGATCGTCAGCAGCAGGGTGAAGAAGCCCACCGCCACGAACCAGTGCGCCACACCGACGACGCCCCAGCGGTTCATCCGGGTGTGGCCGAGGAACTCCCTGACCACGGTGATGGTGCGCTGTGTGGGATCGTTGGTCCGCGTTCCGGCCGGTACCGACTGACCCAGCCGCATGTAGTTGAAGATCTGCAGGAGGGCGCGGCCGAACAGTGCCACGCCGACCACGATCAGGACCAGCGACACGATGATCGCGGCGAGTTGCATTGGGGCTCCTGTGAGGCGGCCTCGAAATTACTAAGCGGTAACTTATGCAGTCCGTTTGAGACTACCTCCATCCTCCGTCGCAATGTAGCCGGGTGCGGGGTGATCTGGGTCGCTGAGGGTCGCCTGAGAGACTCCTGTTGATCCAATTCTGTCCCGATCGTGTTATTCACACCCAATCGATCGATATACCCCTAATTTAAGAACCGTGCTCTACGGGATCGCGACCGCCACCTCCGCCCTCCTCCTCGCCGCCGTGCTCTCGGCCCTGCTCCGGGTGCCCGCGCTGCGCCTGGGGATGGTCGACCGGCGCAGGGTCCGGCCGGTGCCGCTGCTCGGCGGGGTGGCCGTGGTGGTCAGCACCTGCCTGGTCGCGGCGGCGGGCGGCTGGACGGGTGCGGCGCCGCTGAGCCACCCGGTGGGCAGGCTGCTGGCGGCGGGCGCCGGGGTGGCCGTGCTCGGGCTGGTCGCGGACGTCTGGCGGCTGAAGGCACGGTTCCTGCTCGTCGGTACGGCCGTCGCGGCGGCCTTCGTGGTGCCCTACGACGAGACCGGGCTGCCGGCGGGTCTCGCCGCGGTGGCCTGGATCGCCTGTGTGGCCGCCGCCTTCCGGGGGCTCGACCACGCCGACGGCCTCGCGGGCACGGTGGGCGTGCTCACCGCGTTCGGCGCGGGCGTGTGCGCGGCGGCCGAGATGATGGACGACCTCGCGGTGCTGCTGAGCGTGCTGGCCGCCGCCCTCACCGGTTTCCTGATGCACAACTGGCATCCGGCGCGGATCGCCTTCGGCGCGTGCGGCTCCCTGTTCACCGGGTTCGTGCTGGCCGCCGCGGCGGTGCTGGTCCGCACCGGGTACGACGCCGGGTCCACCGCCGCCGTGCTGTTCGCGCTCACCGCCATGGCGACCGCCGACGCCGTCCTCGTCGTCCTCTCCCGCCGGCTGGCGGGACGCCCGGCGCACCGCCGCGGCCCCGACCACCTGGCCCACCGGCTGCGCCGGCTGGGGCTCACCCCGCCGGGCGCGACGGTCGTGCTCGGCGCCGGGACGTTCGCCGCGGTCCTGGTCGGCGCCCTGGTCCACACGGGCTGGCTGGCGCCGGTGGGCGGGCTGTGGCTGGCGGGCGCGGTCCTGGCGGCCGTCCTCGGCCTGTTGTGCGTCAAGGTGTACGGCCCGCGCCGCCCCACCGAACTCCACGCCACGGCCACCAGGTCCGGCACGACCGGGACGTACGCCACGGCCACCAGGTCCGGCACGACCGGGACGTACGCCACGGGCGCCCGGTCCGGCACGACCGGGGCATACGCCACGGGCGCCCGGTCGCGCGCGGCGGCCGAGAGCCAGGGCACCGGCACGCGGTCGCGCCCGGCGGCCGAGAGCTACGGCACGGCCACCCGGTCGCGTACGGTCGAGGAGTACGGCGGGTACGGCACGGCCGCCCGGTCCCGGCCCCTTCCCGCCGATCCGTACGGCACCGGAAGCCGGTCCGCCGTCGATGCGGGAACTTCGCGCACCCCCGCGGTCGTATCCCCCTCCGAAGGGCTGCGCGGCTCCGGCGCGCTCCGGGCACCCCACGCCCTCGGGGATCCGCACACCGCCCACATCGCCCGGGACCGGCGGGACCACGCCTCGCAGATCTTCTCTCCCGGCCCCGCTCGTCAACCTGAATATCCCGCACCGCCGCCCCGGCAGTCCGCGTTTCCGCAGGTCAGAGAGTCCTTGCGTGTAAGGGATGGATAAGAGTTGAGTCGAGCTGGCTCAGGTCTGTTGACCCGGATGCGTGGGTCGTGCACACTTGAGTCCGTTCCACTCAAGTCAGCTGGAGGAATTCACCATGGCACGTGCGGTCGGCATCGACCTGGGCACGACTAACTCCGTCGTCAGCGTTCTGGAGGGCGGCGAGCCCACCGTCATCACCAACGCCGAGGGCGCCAGGACCACGCCGTCCGTCGTCGCCTTCGCCAAGAACGGCGAGGTGCTGGTCGGCGAGGTGGCCAAGCGTCAGGCCGTGACCAACGTCGACAGGACCATCCGGTCGGTCAAGCGCCACATGGGCACCGACTGGAAGATCAACCTCGACGGCAAGGACTTCAACCCGCAGCAGATCAGCGCGTTCGTGCTGCAGAAGCTGAAGCGGGACGCCGAGGCCTACCTGGGCGAGAAGGTGACCGACGCGGTCATCACCGTCCCGGCGTACTTCAACGACGCCGAGCGCCAGGCCACGAAGGAGGCCGGCGAGATCGCCGGTCTGAACGTGCTGCGCATCGTCAACGAGCCGACGGCCGCCGCCCTGGCGTACGGCCTCGACAAGGACGACCAGACCATCCTGGTCTTCGACCTCGGTGGCGGCACCTTCGACGTCTCGCTGCTGGAGATCGGCGACGGCGTGGTCGAGGTCAAGGCCACCAACGGCGACAACCACCTCGGTGGTGACGACTGGGACCAGCGCGTCGTCGACTACCTGGTCAAGCAGTTCCAGTCCGGGCACGGCGTGGACCTGTCCAAGGACAAGATGGCCCTCCAGCGTCTGCGTGAGGCGGCGGAGAAGGCCAAGATCGAGCTGTCCTCGTCCACCGAGACCTCGATCAACCTGCCCTACATCACCGCGTCCGCCGAGGGCCCGCTGCACCTGGACGAGAAGCTCACCCGGGCCCAGTTCCAGCAGCTGACCGCGGACCTCCTGGAGCGCTGCAAGACGCCGTTCCACAACGTCATCAAGGACGCCGGCATCTCCATCAACGAGATCGACCACGTCGTCCTCGTCGGTGGCTCCACCCGTATGCCCGCCGTCGCCGAGCTCGTCAAGGAGCTGACCGGTGGCAAGGAGGCCAACAAGGGCGTGAACCCGGACGAGGTCGTCGCCATCGGCGCCTCGCTCCAGGCCGGTGTCCTCAAGGGCGAGGTCAAGGACGTCCTGCTGCTCGACGTCACCCCGCTGTCCCTCGGCATCGAGACCAAGGGCGGCATCATGACCAAGCTGATCGAGCGCAACACCACGATCCCGACCAAGCGCTCGGAGATCTTCACCACGGCCGAGGACAACCAGCCGTCGGTGCAGATCCAGGTCTACCAGGGCGAGCGCGAGATCGCCGCGTACAACAAGAAGCTCGGCATGTTCGAGCTGACCGGTCTGCCGCCGGCCCCGCGCGGTGTCCCGCAGATCGAGGTCTCCTTCGACATCGACGCCAACGGCATCATGCACGTGACCGCCAAGGACCTGGGCACGGGCAAGGAGCAGAAGATGACCGTCACCGGCGGCTCCTCGCTGCCGAAGGACGAGGTCGACCGCATGCGCGAGGAGGCCGAGCGCTACGCGGAGGAGGACCACAAGCGCCGCGAGGCCGCCGAGACCCGCAACCAGGGCGAGCAGCTCGTCTACCAGACCGAGAAGTTCCTCAAGGACAACGAGGACAAGGTCCCGGGCGAGATCAAGACCGAGGTGGAGTCCGCCGTCGCCGAGCTCAAGGAGACGCTGAAGGGCGAGGACACCGCCGAGATCCGCACCGCCACGGAGAAGGTCGCCGCCGTCTCCCAGAAGCTCGGCCAGGCGATGTACGCCGACGCCCAGGCCGCGCAGGCCGCGGGTGGTGCCGGTGACGCCGGTGCCGGCCAGGCGAAGGCCGACGACGACGTGGTGGACGCCGAGATCGTCGACGACGAGCGCAAGGACGGTGCCGCGTGACGGAGGAGACCCCGGGCTTCGACGAGCAGCAGCCCGACGTCCCCTCCGGCGCCACCTCCGACGACGCCGAGCCGAAGGCCGCCTCCTCCGCCAAGGAGGAGGGGGCGGCCCCGGCCGGGGACGCCACTCAGTCGGCCGGTCTGACGGCCCAGCTGGACCAGGTGCGTACGGCGCTCGGTGAGCGCACGGCGGACCTCCAGCGGCTCCAGGCCGAGTACCAGAACTACCGCCGCCGGGTCGAACGCGACCGGGTCGCGGTCAGGGAGATCGCCATCGCGAACCTCCTGACCGAGCTCCTGCCCGTGCTCGACGACATCGGGCGCGCGCGGGAACACGGCGAACTGGTGGGCGGTTTCAAGTCCGTCGCCGAGTCGCTGGAGACCGTGGCGGCCAAGATGGGACTCCAGCAGTTCGGCAAGGAGGGCGAGCCCTTCGACCCGACGGTCCACGAGGCCCTGATGCACTCCTACGCGCCGGACGTCACCGAGACGACGTGCGTGGCGATCCTGCAGCCCGGGTACCGGATCGGCGAGCGCACCATCCGCCCCGCGCGGGTGGCGGTGGCCGAGCCGCAGCCGGGCGCCCAGACGGTCAAGCCGGCCGAGGAGTCCGGCAAGGCCAAGGGCGTCGCGCAGGGCGAGGCCGGCGACGCCGGCGAGGGCAAGGACAGTGGTGGCCCTGAGGAGGGCTGACGGCGAAGGCGCCATAGGCACCATGGCACCCGCGGGTGCCATGGTCGCCGGGGGCGTCGCGAGTGACGACGCAGGAGAGGAGGGACGTCGGGGATGAGCACCAAGGACTTCATCGAGAAGGACTACTACAAGGTTCTCGGCGTCCCCAAGGACGCCACCGAGGCCGAGATCAAGAAGGCGTACCGGAAGCTCGCCCGCGAGTTCCACCCGGACGCCAACAAGGGCAACGCCAAGGCCGAGGAGCGCTTCAAGGAGATCTCCGAGGCGAACGACGTGCTCGGCGACCCCAAGAAGCGCAAGGAGTACGACGAGGCCCGCACCCTGTTCGGCAACGGCGGCTTCCGCCCCGGGCCGGGGGCGGGCGGCGGCTCCTTCAACTTCGACCTGGGCGACCTCTTCGGCGGGGGCGCCCAGAGCGGGGGCGGCTTCGGCGGTGGAATCGGTGACGTCTTCGGGGGCCTGTTCAACCGGGGCGGCACGGGCGCCGGCACGCGCACGCAGCCGCGGCGCGGCCAGGACATCGAGTCCGAGGTCACGCTGAGCTTCACGGAGGCCATCGAGGGCGCCACGGTGCCGCTGCGGATGTCCAGCCAGCAGCCGTGCAAGGCCTGCTCGGGCACCGGCGACAAGAACGGCACGCCGCGGGTGTGCCCGACCTGCGTCGGTACCGGCCAGGTGGCGCGCGGCTCGGGCGGCGGCTTCTCGCTGACCGACCCGTGCCCCGACTGCAAGGGCCGCGGGCTGATCGCGGAGAACCCGTGCGAGGTCTGCAACGGCTCGGGGCGCGCCAAGTCGTCCCGGACGATGCAGGTCCGCATCCCGGCGGGGGTGAACGACGGGCAGCGCATCCGGCTGCGCGGCAAGGGCGCTCCGGGCGAGCGCGGCGGCCCGGCGGGCGACCTGTACGTGGTGGTGCACGTCGGCGAGCACCCGGTCTTCGGGCGCAAGGGCGACAACCTCACGGTCACCGTGCCGGTCACCTATCCGGAGGCCGCGCTCGGCGGCGAGGTCCGGGTGCCCACGCTGGGCGGCCCGCCGGTGACGCTGAAGCTGCCTCCGGGCACACCGAACGGCCGTACGATGCGAGCCCGTGGCAAGGGCGCGGTCCGCAAGGACGGCACCCGCGGGGACCTGCTGGTCACCGTGGAGGTGCGTGTCCCGGGGGACCTGTCGGGGAAGGCTCGTGACGCGCTGGAGGCGTATCGCGAGGCGACCGCGGGCGAGGACCCGCGGGCGGAGCTGTTCGAGGCCGCGAAGGGAGCATGAGGGAGATGGACGGCCGCCGTCGCAACCCGTACGAACTGACGGAAGACACACCGGTGTACGTCATCTCCGTGGCCGCTCAGCTGTCCGGACTGCACCCGCAGACCCTCCGTCAGTACGACAGGCTGGGCCTGGTGTCCCCGGACCGCACCGCCGGCCGGGGCCGCCGCTACTCGGCCCGCGACATCGAACTGCTCCGTCAGGTGCAGCAGTTGTCGCAGGACGAGGGCATCAACCTGGCGGGCATCAAGCGGATCATCGAACTGGAGAACCAGGTCGCCGCGTTGCAGTCCCGGGTCGCGGAGCTCCAGGCGGCCCTGGAGGGCGCCGCGGCCACGATGCGCCAGCGCGAGGCCGCCGTCCACGCCTCCTACCGCCGCGACCTGGTCCCCTACCAGGAGGTCCAGCAGACCAGCGCGCTGGTCGTCTGGCGCCCGAAGCGGCAGCAGTCGGACTGACCCTCCAACAGGCGTACGCGGGCCGCACACGCGTGGATTCAGGGGCCGGGAGGCGGACAGCCTTCCGGCCCCTCGCCGTGCCGGGAGGCGTGACCGCCTTCCGGCCCTTCGTCATGCCCGGACGCGGCCGCACAGGACCGGTGCGGGGTCGGCGCATGGCCGAGTTCATTCGGTCGGCTGTGCGTCCGCTCGCACACCCGGTCGGTTGTACGGATCTTTGCCGGTCGATGAACGTTCGTTGGATGGAGGGTCCGTAAAGGGCGTTTGGAGACGGTTCGGTGAGGGTTCGCAGGCTCTTCACGCAAGAAGCGGAGCGTGGTGTTGTCATCTCGTTAAGTGGTTCCGCTTGACGGCGGTGGGCGCCTCCGCGTTGGCTTTTCAGTCACCTGGGTCGCAATGCTGCGCCCTCGTCCGGAAGGCACCAGAAGTGAGCACCTCGATGCGTCGTATCGCCATAGCCGTGGCCGCGCCCACGCTGACCTTCTCGCTGGCCGCCTGCGGGGCGCTCGGTGGTTCAGGCAGCAGCGCCGACGCGAGCCCGACCAAGGGCGACGACGTGAAGGTGGGTCTGCTGCTGCCGGAGACCGCCAACACCCGCTACGACAAGTTCGACGCCCCCATCATCAGGAGCAAGGTCGCCGAGCTGACCAAGAAGCAGGGCGTGGTGGACTACGCCAACGCCGGGGCGAGCGCCTCCAAGCAGGCCGACCAGATGCAGCGGATGATCGACGAGAAGGTCGACGTCATCCTGCTCGACGCCGTCGACTCGCACGCCATCGCCGCCCAGGTGAAGAAGGCCAAGGACGCGGGCATCCCGGTCATCGCCTACGACCGGCTCGCCGAGGGCCCGATCGACGCGTACATCTCCTTCGACAACGAGCTGGTCGGCGAGGTGCAGGGCCGCTCGCTGCTGGAGGCGCTGGGCTCGGAGGCGGACAGCTCCGACAAGATCGTCATGATGAACGGCTCGCCGACCGACCCGAACGCCAAGCAGTTCAAGCAGGGCGCCCTCAACCAGCTCAACGGCAAGGTGACGATCGCCAAGTCCTACGACACCAAGGACTGGAAGCCGGAGAACGCCGAGGCCAACATGGCCCAGGCGATCAGCGAGATCGGCAAGGGCAACATCGCCGGCGTCTACTCCGCCAACGACGGTGTCGCGGGCGGCGTCATCAAGGCCCTCAAGGCCGCCGGCGTCACCAAGCTGCCCCCGGTCACCGGCCAGGACGCGGAACTCGACGCGGTGCAGCGGATCCTGACCGGCGAGCAGTACATGAGCGTGTACAAGTCCTATCCGACGGAGGCGGAGAACGCCGCCGAGATGGCCATCGCCAAGGTCCAGGGCAAGGACATCCAGTTCGACGCCCTGACCCGGGACAAGGTCGACAACGCCACCCGGAACGACATCCCCGCCCAGTTGGTGCCCGTCGTCGCCCTGACCAAGGGCAACATCAAGGACACGGTCCTGGCCGACGGCATCTACAAGGTGTCCGACATCTGCACCGCCTCGTACAAGTCCGCCTGCTCGGCCGCCGGGCTGAAGTAGGGCCCGTCCGTGTCGGCCGCACCCCGGCCGGTTGTCCGCGACACGCCCTCCGAGGGACCCGTACACACCGGGTGATACCGGCCGTTTCCGGTGCCCGGGGTGTGGGGAGCCGTGTTGCACAGCCGGTCCGGGCCGCGCATAGTTGCGCTGCGAAGACGCGGAAGCCGGGGGTGTGATGGGGCATGGCCGGGCGCGGGACTCAGGAGCATCCACACGGTGCCGACCGACTGTGTGAGGCCGGGGATCGCGTGTATTCCCGGGCCGTACGGCGCGGACGGGTGCCGCGCCGGGACGCCGATCCGGTGCCCTGTCTGCTCGAACTGGCCCTGCTGCACCCGGACCCCGACGACATGGACTACCTGGTGCCGACCGCGCCGCAGGAGGTCATGACCCGCCTGCTGCGCGGGATGTACGAGGAGGTCAGCGAGAGCCACCGGCGGGTGGGCTCGGCGGTGGCGGCCTTCGAGCGGTACGCGGGCCTGGGCAGCCGGGTCCAGCAGCCCCGGGCCGCGCCCGAGGGGACGGCGATCCGCGTCCTGGACGGCCTGTCCCGCATCCAGGCGGCCATGGACGAGGCGACGGAGGCGTGCCGGACGGAGGTGCTGACCGTCCAGCCCGGCGGCATCCGCCGCGAGCACGAGCTGTCGGAGGGCCTGCACCGGGCGCTGGCGCTGCGCGGCCGGGGCGTGCGCATGCGCGACCTGTACACGCATGTGGCCCGGCACGGCCAGGGACTGCTGAACTACCTGGAGCTGATGGGCGACACGGTCGAGGCGCGCACGCTGGACGAGGTGATCGACCGGCTGATCCTGTTCGACCGCACGGTCGCCTTCGTGCCCGCCAACGCCGACCGCACGATGGCGCTGGAGCTGCGCCACCCGGCGCTGGTGGACTACCTGGTGACGGTCTTCGAACGGCTGTGGCGGCTGGCGATCCCGCTGACCGCACCGCTGCCCGACACCGGTATCGAGGGCATCTCCCACCGCGAGCGGTCCATCGCGGCGCTGCTCGCGGAGGGCCACCAGGACGCGGTGATCGCCGAGCGGCTGGGTATCAGCGTGCGCACCTGCCGTGCGCACATCGCCCGTCTGTCGGAGACGCTGGGCGCGGCCAGCCGTACGCAGCTGGGCGTCCGCATCGCCCAGGCCGGCCTGGACGGGCCGCCGGGCACCGCCGGTCCCGCCCCGCTCACTGTTCCTGATCAAGAATCCCGGATCGCGCGATGAGATAGCCGAGCTGAGCCCTGCTCGTGCTGCCCAGCCAGGCGGCGAGCTTGGCGATGTGCTCCCGCGCGGTGCGTACGTTCATGCCCAGCCGCTCGGCGATGACGGCGTCGGTGTGCCCCTCCACGAGGAGACCCGCGATGGCGCGCTGGCGGGGGGTGGCGCCGCCGGCCGGCGGCCGCTGGACGCTCTGCGGGTGCATGGGGGTGGCCAGCCGCCACAGACGGTCGAACGTGGTGACGAAGTAGGAGATCAGCGCGGGGTGGCGCACTTCGAGGGCGACGGTGCCGTCCTCGTTGGCGGGGATGAAGGCGACCGCGCGGTCGATGACGAGGAGGCGGTCGGTGAGCTCGTCCAGGGTGCGGGCCTCCGCGTCGCCGCGCAGCCGCTCGTAGCGGGCGCGGACGAGCGGCGCATGGCGCTGGGTGTGCTGGTAGAGGGTGCGGATGCGGGCGCCGCGGTCGAGCAGGGCCTGGTCGCGGGCCATGGCGACGGCCTGCGCGGCCTCTCCGCGCCCGCCGCCGTAGTGGGCGCTGGGCTGGATGCACAGCATCTCCCGGGTCGCCTCGGCCATGGTCTCGGTGATGGCCAGGTTGATCCGGGCGATACCGCTGAGGATCCGCAGTCCGGGGGTGCCGGCCGTCCCGTCGCGCGGGTCCCCGATCCGCAGGAGCGGTTCGAACGCCCTGGCCAGTCGCTCCTGCCGGCGCCGTTCGGCGGTGACGCGCTCCTCGGCGGTGCGCAGCAGGCGGTGCAGGGCGGTGGCGGGGGCGACCGGTTCCAGACGGCCCAGGTCGTCGACGGCGGGGTGCAGCAGGCCGAAGTCGATCAGGCACGGCGCACGGCCGGCGTCCTCGGCCGGTACCCCTCCCTCGCGCAGGGCGCGTTCGTACAGCGCCGAGCCCGCCGCGCACAGGCGGTCCGGGGGATGCTCCTGATGGCCTCCCGCGTCCGCGCGGGCGGTGCCCCCCGCGTCGGTCCCCTCCGCCGGGTCGGTCGCCTTCGCCGGGTCGGTCGCCCCCGCCTCCGCGCCGTTCAGTGCCCCTCCTGCTTCAGGATCCCGGACTGGGCGATGAGGAAGCCGAGCTGGGCGCGGCTGCCACTGCCCAGGGCGCCGGCGAGCTTGGCTATGTGGGCCCGGCAGGTGCGCACGTTCATGCCCAGACGACGGGCGATGGCCTCGTCGACGTGGCCCTCGACGAGCAGTTTGGCGATGGAGTGCTGGATGCTGGTGATGCCGTCGGCGGCGGTCTCGTAGGGGGCGCCCGCGGACAGGGGCACGGCGCGGTCCCACATGAACTCGAACACCTTGATCAGATAGCGCACGAGGCCGGGGTGGCGCAGCTCCAGGGCCACCTGCTGGTCGTCCCGGGTGGGGATGAAGGCCACCGTCTCGTCGCAGATGATGAGCCGTTCCACCAGCTCGTCGATGGTGCGGTACTCCACCTTGCCGTCGGCGAGCTGCGCCACGTACGCCAGCTTCTCCGGGTTGTACCTCGCCGTGTGCTGGTACAGGGTGCGGATCCGTACGCCCCGGTCGATCAGGGGCCGGTCGCGCTCGAGTCCTCTCAGCAGGCTGCGCTCGGTGTAACGGTCGCTCGGCTGGATCGTGAGCACCTCGGTCCGGCACTGGGAAGTGGCCAGGTTCAGGGCGGCGTTGATACGGTCGCCGCCCTCCAGCACCGTGAGGGAGTCCGTGCCCGCCGTCATATGGGCGCTGAGCGTCATGAACGGCTCGAAGGCGTCGGCCAGTTGGATTGACAGACGCCTGCGTTCGGCGATCTCGCGCTCCAGCGGGGTCAGCCGCTGGGCCAGCGCCACGGACGCGGGAACCGGGCGCAGCCAGTCCGGATCGTCCGGGTCCGGGTGGAGCAGCGCGAACTCCATGAGGCAGGGGGCGGGTTCCGCCTCCGTGCGCGCGATGCGTCCTGCTCGTAGAGCGTTCGCGTAGAGGCGAGCACCTTCCTCACACATCTCGGTGGCCGCATGGGGATGTATGTTTTTAGTCTGATTCGTCGCCAAATCTCCACCCCCCAGGGTCCTGAACATGCAGGAACATGATGCATCGATTATGTGGCCATGACGTGCCCGAATGAGCCATCGTCGTACTCGACGGGGGAAGAGGGGACCTTCAAGTGAGGACGAAGCCGACTATGGGCAAGAGAATGCTTCGCTCGGTACTTGTTGCCGCCTTCTCCGCCGCTGCGGCCATGGGACTGTGGGCCGGCTTCTCAGGCGAGAAGGGCGACGTTCGGGCGGACACCAGCTGGCCGGCAGTGGCCGTGCACACCGCAAGTGACACGAGTTGGCCGATCGCTCCCGCGGATGGCGACGTGAGGGGATGACGTGACGACTCCTCCCGACGACCGCTCGTTCCGCCGTGAGATGGCCACGGCCTACCGCTCGGGCTGGCACTTCATCGACCTGGTCACCGCCCTCCCCCACAGTGGTGACTCGTTGATGGTGACCGTCTTCGGTGAGCCGGTCGTCGTCACGCGGGACGACGACGGAGACGTACGGGCCTTCCGGTGCCTGCGGCGGCCCCGCGGGGCGCCACAGCCCGTACGGTGTGCCGTCCGCTACGGAATGATCTTTGTGAACCTGGACCAGCGGGACCACCGGCAGGTGGCGCCGGAGCCCGCCACCCTACGAACCACCTCAGCCACCCCCCGCAGTGCCTGACGCGATTCCCCCGTCGCAACAGATCGCTCAGGTGCTTCCCCCCGCAGCGGCGTCACCGTGACCTGAACACGGTGACGCCGCTGCAGTTTTCCCCGGAATCTCCGGGAATGGGGCGATCCGGTCCGTGGCCGGAAAACGCCGGTCGCCCGGCTCGGCGCAGGCTTCGCGTCAGGTCCGTCGCCGGCCCCGTCGTCCTCAGCCGCGCCCCAGTGCCCGGGTCAGCTCGATCTCGATCACCACGCGGGACGGGTTCGGGCCAGGAGTGCGGCCGTAGCGTTCGGCGTAGCGCCGCACCGCCTCGGCGACACGCTCCGGCTCGGTGCGGACGAAGGCGCGCCCCTCCAGCGTGGCCCAGCGCCGGCCGTCCACCTGGCACACCGCCACCGGCGCCCCCCGCTCCCCGGCCGTGAGCACGTGCCCCGCCTTCGCGCTCGCCTTGTCGGTGATCACCCGGGCCAGCCGCGCCTGAGGGTCGTACGTCACTCCCACCGGCACCACGTGCGGGGTGCCGTCGGGGCGGAGGGTCGTCAGCGTGCACAGGTGCCGCTCCCGCCAGAAACCGAGATAGGCGGGGTCGGGAGCGCCCGGGTCGAGGGCGTACGTGGTGGCCATGGACAGGGAACCTAACCCGAAACCGGGGACGACCGGTCCGCCCCTCCCTCTTGAGTGCTGCCTTGAGTGGAATAGACTCAACTTTGTGCACGTTGATTGAGTCAGCACTGGGAGACGTGGCAGACCGCTGACGCCGAGGAGGAGAGAAGCGACCGTGGACGCCGAGCTGACCAACAGGAGCCGGGACGCGATCAACGCGGCCGGGAACCGGGCCGTGACCGGGGGACACCCCGACCTGACCCCTGCCCACCTGCTCCTCGCCCTGCTCGAGGGGCAGGACAACGAGAACATCATCGACCTGCTGTCGGCCGTGGACGCCGACCAGGCGTCCGTCCGCTCCGGCGCCGAGCGCGTGCTCGCGTCGCTGCCCAGTGTGACCGGCTCGACCGTCGCCCCGCCGCAGCCCAACCGTGAGCTGCTGGCCGTGATCGCGGACGCGCAGAGCCGGGCGAAGGAGCTGGGCGACGAGTACCTGTCCACCGAGCACCTGCTCATCGGCATCGCCGCCAAGGGCGGCGCGGCCGGCGAGGTGCTCACCCGGCAGGGCGCCGGTGCGAAGAAGCTGCAAGAGGCCTTCCAGAAGGCGAGGGGAGGGCGCCGGGTGAACACACCCGACCCCGAGGGCCAGTACAAGGCCCTGGAGAAGTTCGGCACCGACTTCACGGCGGCGGCGCGCGAGGGCAAGCTGGACCCGGTCATCGGCCGGGACCAGGAGATCCGCCGTGTCGTGCAGGTGCTCTCGCGCCGCACCAAGAACAACCCGGTCCTCATCGGCGAGCCCGGCGTCGGCAAGACCGCCGTCGTCGAGGGGCTCGCCCAGCGGATCGTCAAGGGCGACGTGCCCGAGTCGCTGAAGGACAAGCGGCTGGTGGCCCTCGACCTCGGCGCGATGGTCGCGGGCGCGAAGTACCGCGGCGAGTTCGAGGAGCGGCTGAAGACCGTCCTGGCCGAGATCAAGCAGTCCGACGGCCAGATCATCACCTTCATCGACGAGCTCCACACCGTCGTCGGCGCGGGCGCCGGCGGCGACTCCGCGATGGACGCCGGCAACATGCTCAAGCCGATGCTGGCCCGCGGCGAGCTGCGCATGGTCGGCGCGACCACGCTCGACGAGTACCGGGAGCGGATCGAGAAGGACCCGGCGCTGGAGCGGCGCTTCCAGCAGGTGCTGGTCGCCGAGCCCAGCGTGGAGGACTCCATCGCGATCCTGCGCGGGCTCAAGGGCCGCTACGAGGCCCACCACAAGGTGCAGATCAACGACTCCGCCCTGGTGGCCGCGGCGACCCTGTCCGACCGCTACATCACCTCCCGCTTCCTGCCCGACAAGGCGATCGACCTGGTCGACGAGGCGGCCTCCCGGCTGCGCATGGAGATCGACTCCTCGCCCGTGGAGATCGACGAGCTCCAGCGCGCCGTCGACCGGCTGCGCATGGAGGAGCTGGCGCTCGACAAGGAGACCGACGCCGCCTCGCGCGAGCGGCTGGAGAAGCTGCGGCGCGACCTCGCCGACAAGGAGGAGGAGCTGCGGGGCCTGACCGCCCGCTGGGAGAAGGAGAAGCAGTCCCTCAACCGCGTCGGTGAGCTCAAGGAGCGGCTGGACGATCTGCGCGGGCAGGCCGAGCGCGCCCAGCGCGACGGCGACTTCGACACCGCCTCCAAGCTGCTGTACGGGGAGATCCCGGGCCTGGAGAAGGAGCTGGAGGCCGCCTCGCAGGCCGAGGAGGAGGCCGCCAAGGACACCATGGTCAAGGAGGAGGTCGGCCCGGACGACATCGCCGACGTCGTCGCCTCCTGGACCGGCATCCCGGCGGGCCGTCTGCTGGAGGGCGAGACGCAGAAGCTGCTGCGCATGGAGGACGAGATCGGCGAGCGGCTGATCGGGCAGGGCGAGGCCGTGCGCGCCGTCTCCGACGCCGTGCGCCGCAGCCGCGCGGGCATCTCCGACCCCGACCGGCCCACGGGCTCCTTCCTCTTCCTCGGCCCGACCGGTGTCGGCAAGACCGAGCTGGCCAAGGCGCTCGCGGACTTCCTCTTCGACGACGAGCGGGCGATGGTCCGCATCGACATGTCGGAGTACAGCGAGAAGCACAGCGTGGCCCGGCTGGTCGGCGCCCCGCCCGGCTATGTCGGCTACGAGGAGGGCGGCCAGCTCACGGAGGCGGTGCGGCGCCGCCCGTACAGCGTGGTCCTGCTGGACGAGGTGGAGAAGGCCCACCCCGAGGTCTTCGACATCCTGCTCCAGGTGCTCGACGACGGCCGCCTGACCGACGGACAGGGCCGCACGGTCGACTTCCGCAACACGATCCTGATCCTCACCTCCAACCTGGGCAGCCAGTTCCTGATCGACCCGATCACGAGCGAGGAGGAGAAGAAGGAGCAGGTCCTCGAGGTGGTCCGGGCCTCCTTCAAGCCGGAGTTCCTCAACCGCCTGGACGACCTGGTGGTCTTCTCGGCCCTGACCAAGGACGAGCTGAGCCGGATCGCCCGGCTGGCGATCGACCGCCTGGCGCGCCGCCTCACCGAGCGCCGCCTGACCCTGGAGGTCACGCCCCAGGCTCTGGCCTGGCTGGCCGACGAGGGCATGGACCCGGCCTACGGCGCCCGCCCGCTGCGCCGCCTGGTGCAGACGGCCATCGGTGACCGCCTCGCCAAGGAGATCCTGTCCGGCGAGATCAAGGACGGCGACACGGTCCGCGTCGACCGCTTCGGCGAGGGCCTGCTGGTGGGCCCGGCGACCGGCAAGACGCTGTAACGCCCACGCGGCCGTGCGCCCACGCGGCCCGCCACCCGGCAGTCGGGTGGCGGGCCGCCGCGCTCACACCGTGAAGGCCGCGAACCGGACCAGGGCGGTGCCCGCGTCCTCGTACACCACGCTCACCTGTACGGCGTCGGCGCCCACGCCCATCGGCAGGCCCTTCAGGCAGCTCAGATCCAGACACAGATCCGCATCGTCGGTGCAGAACTCCGTCTCCGGCGCCGGGGCGCCCGGATAGGTGCGGCGCAGCCGGTCGCCGACACCGGCCCGCGGCATCCGGAAGTCCGCGCTGTAGGAGACGTCCTGCCAGCCCTGCTCCACGCACCCCCCGACAGGTGTGCCGCCGTCCGGAAGGGCCGCTCCGCCGAAGGCCAGCGCCTGCGTGCAGGAGACCGCCTTGGGCCCTCCGCCGAGTGGGTACTCGGAGTCGGAGAAGGCCAGGCCCACGAAGGCGACGACGAAGGGGAGCAGGGCCATGGCCGGCAGCACCGCGACCGCCGCGACCAGCCACCACCTCGTCCGGCCCCGCGGCGCCCCGCCGGCGCCGGGCTGCTCCGCCCTTCCGGTCCGTGTCCGGGCCATGACCCCCACCTCCACCCGCCCGACGTCCACCCGTCGGCCGGATCATGTCAGCCCAGGGCTGACAAGGGCCCGGCGGGCTTGCCACGCCCCTCCCCGCATGGGGGAGGATGGCGGGATCCGTACGAAGGGAAAAACACGGTGAGCATCGACCCGTCCTCGATTCCGAACTTCGGGGGCCAGCCCGAGCCGCAGCCCCAAGGACCGGCGGGCCCCGTCGTCCCGGATCAGGACCTTGTGAAGCAGCTCCTGGACCAGATGGAGCTCAAGCACCTCGTCGACGAGGAGGGTGACCTCGTCGCGCCGTGGGAGCAGTTCCGCACGTACTTCATGTTCCGCGGCGAGGCCGACCAGCAGGTCTTCTCGGTGCGGACGTTCTACGACCGGCCGCACAAGATCGACGAGAAGCCGCAGCTGCTGGAGTCCATCGACGACTGGAACCGGCGCACCCTGTGGCCCAAGGTCTACACCCACACCCACGACGACGGCACCGTCCGCCTCATCGGCGAGGCGCAGATGCTGATCGGCATGGGCGTGAGCCTCGAGCACTTCGTCTCCTCCACGGTCAGCTGGGTGCGGGCCGCGCTGGAGTTCGACCGGTGGCTCGTCGAGCAGCTCGGCCTGGAGCAGGAGATCAACGAGACCGACGGTCCCGAGGACGGCGGGTCCGGGAACGACGAGGAGTGACCCGCCGCCCCGCACGCCCCGCAGGCGAGTGAGAGCCCGGCCAGGGCACAGGTCACCGAGACCGGGTGCCCGGGCCGGGCTCTCGCCGTGAGCACGCGAGCCCGCGAGCCCTCGAGCGACGGCCCGCCGCCTCAGCCCGCCAGGGCCTTCAGGCGCCGGGCCGCCTCCTCCAGCACCGGGACCTGCTTGCAGAAGGCGAACCGGACGAACGGCGCGCCCTCCTCGCGGTGGTCGTAGAAGACCGCGTTCGGGATGGCGACCACGCCGGCCCGCTCGGGCAGCGACCGGCAGAAGGCGAAGCCGTCCGTCTCGCCCAGCGGGCGGATGTCGGTGGTGACGAAGTAGGTGCCCGCGGGCCGGAACACCGTGAAGCCCGCCTCGGCGAGTCCCGCCGCCAGCACCTCCCGCTTGGCCCGCATGTCCTCGCGGAAGGCCGTGAAGTACGACTCGGGCGACGCCAGCGCCTCGGCGACCGCGTACTGGAACGGCCCCGAGGCCACGTACGTCAGGAACTGCTTCGCCGATCGCACGGCCGCCACCAGGCCGGGCGCCGCCGTGACCCAGCCGACCTTCCAGCCGGTGAACGAGAACGTCTTGCCCGCCGAGCCGATCGTCACCGTCCGCTCGCGCATCCCCGGAAGGGTGGCGAGCGGGATGTGCTCGGCGTCGTCGAAGACCAGGTGCTCGTACACCTCGTCCGTGACGACCAGCAGATCCCGTTCCACGGCCAGCTCGGCGATCGCGGTCAGCTCCTCGCGGGTGAGCACCGTGCCCGTCGGGTTGTGCGGGGTGTTGATCAGCAGCAGCCGGGTCCGGCCGGTCACGGCCGCGCGCAGTTCGTCCAGGTCCAGCCGGAACGACGGGCCGCCCTCGCCGTGGTGCGGGCGCAGCGTGACCGGAACCCGCCGTCCGCCCGCCATCGCGATGCAGGCCGCGTAGGAGTCGTAGTACGGCTCCAGGGCGACCACCTCGTCCCCGGGCTCCAGCAGCGCCAGCAGCGCGGCCGCGATGGCCTCGGTGGCGCCCGCGGTGACCAGCACCTCGGTGTCCGGGTCGTACGACAGCCCGTACCGCCGCAGCTGGTGCGCCGCGACAGCGGTGCGCAGCTCGGGGACGCCCGGGCCCGGCGGGTACTGGTTGCCGCGCCCCTCGCGCAGCGCCCGCACCGCCGCCTCCCGGATCTCCTCGGGCCCGTCGGTGTCGGGGAAGCCCTGCCCCAGGTTGATCGATCCGGTCCGGGTGGCCAGGGCGGACATCTCGGCGAAGATCGTCGTCCCGAACTCGGCGAGCCGGCGGTTGAGGAAGGGGCGTGCGCTGGAGGTCATGCCGGTCATCCTGCGCCGAAGCTCTGGACTTCCTCAAGTGTGCTTTGGCCGGTGCGGTGGCCGGGCATCCCCGCATCACGCACCGATTTCAGGCGCCCACGGGGGGCGTTCCGGGGGTGGTTCCCGGGGGAACGGAAGGAGCGTGACGCCATGGTCTTCGGCATCGTTCTGGCGGTGATCGCGGTGCTGTTCGTGGTCTCGGCGGCCTCCGCGGCGCGCGGCAGGGCCGGTGGCGGCCGGAACGTGCGGCTGTCCAAGGGCGGCCGGCGCGTACGGGCGTACGGGGGGAGCGCGAGCGGCGGGGGCGGCGGCTGGTGGGCGGCGGGGGACGGCGGCGGTTCGTCGTCCGGCGGCCACCATTCGGGTGGACATCACTCGGGCGGGCACCACTCCTGCGGGGGGCACTCCTCCTGTGGAGGCCACTCCTCGTGCGGCGGGTCCTCCTCCTGCGGCGGCGGTTCGTCGTGCGGCGGCGGGGGCGGCTGCGGCGGGGGCAGCTGACACGGGGCGGCCGGGCTTCGGGCGGCGGGGTTCCAGGCGGACGGGTTTCGGGCCGCCGGACGCTGGCGCCGGCCCGGCAGGCCCTCGCGCGGGCTCGTCAGGCGCTCGGTGCGCCGTCGCGCGCGCCCCGGCGCACGCCGTGGTTGAACAGTTGAGCAGGTAGGCCCTCTGAGGGATGGAAAGCCTACGAACTTGGGTAAAAACGCTGTGGCGGCGCCACCGTTCATGATTCCCTTCTCACACGCCGACGCAGCCCCAGGACGTCCTGCTCACACCTCTTCCGAACCGGGCTGACCGGGCCGTTCTCGCCCCGTGGACCGGGGTGCGCCGGCCCAAGTCCCCCTTTTTCTTCGTTCTTTGCGTGCTAGCGGAGCCGATCCATGCTCACGACCCTCAACACCTCCTACACCGACACGCGTGCGGCCGACCTCGCCTGGGCCCTGGGGCGCGAGCCGCTGCCCGCGCTGGCCACCCTCGATCTCGAACTGTCGGGGAAGAAAGTGCAGTTGAGACTGCTCGGCGCGTCCCACCAGGTGCTCCTCGAGGAAGAGCGGGGCATCTGCTCGGAGACGGTGGCGTGCATCGCGGGCTCCAGTACACCGCTGCCGCTCGGCGTCGCCAAACGCGTCGGCGACTGGGAGTACGAGTTCGCGGCGCGCGTCGAGGAACTGCCGCCGGGGTCGTTCGCCGGCCGTGCCCAGGAGCTGCTGGCCCTCGTCTCCGACCATCCGCACGGGCTCGCCGGCGTGTTCCCGGGCAGTCCGCACGCGTTCACCGCGCTGCTCGCGCAGGAGCGGGAAGGGCAGGTGCACTGGCGGACCTGGCACGCCTACCCGCAGGACGGCCAGTTGGTGGCGACCCGCACCCGGGTGGGCGTGCGACGACGTGCGCCCGTTCCCGTCAACTGACCCTCCCCGAAGCGATATGCGTCAACGGACGTCCCCCGCACGGTCGTCCGTCGACCGCCCTCCCCGCAGGGATCGTTGCCGTCGAACTGACGTCCCCCGCACGGGCCCCCGTCAACCGGCGTCCCCGCGCGGGTCCGCGCCAACTCCGTGTCCCCAAACCAGCGATGCCTCAGCAGCCCCATTTTCCACACGTGTGGGTGACGAAGCGTGCCACACCCGTGACGTAACGTCGCAGTCGTGATCGATCCGCACGCCCCGGCCCCGCCCGGCACGGTCCCGCCCTGCCCGGCGTCATCCTGGCGCGGCCCCGCGAGGCTGCCCGTCCGGCCGGGAACCGGCCGGTTCCTCGTCCTCGCGGGCGTCTTCGTCTGTGCGGCCTGCGGACTCGTGTACGAACTGGAGCTGGTCGCGCTCGCCTCCTACCTGATCGGCGACTCGGTCACCCAGGCGTCCGTCGTGCTGTCCGTCATGGTGTTCGCGATGGGCATCGGCTCGCTCGCCGCGAAGCGGCTGCGCCGACGCGCCGCCGTCGCCTTCGGCGCGATCGAGGCCACGCTCGCGCTCGTCGGCGGATGCAGCGCCATGGCGCTGTACGCCGTCTTCGCCTGGACCGGCGACTGGGGCGGCCTGTGGGCGAACGGCCCGCGCTGCCTCCTGGTCGCCTTCTCGCTCGCCATCGGCCTGCTGATCGGCGCCGAGGTGCCGCTGCTGATGGAGCTGATCCAGCGCATCCGCCGGCAGGACGCGGGCGGCGCGGTCGCCGACCTGTTCGCCGCCGACTACGTCGGTGCGCTCGTCGGCGGTCTCGCCTTCCCGTTCCTTCTGCTGCCCCTGCTGGGCCAGTTGACCGGGGCGCTGCTCACCGGCGCCGTCAACGTGGTGGCCGGCGGGACGCTGGTGCTCGGCCTGTTCCGGCGGGACCTGACCCGGCGCGGACGCTGGCTGCTGCTCGTGGCCAACCTCGCCGTGCTCGGCCTGCTCGCCTCGGCCGCCGCCCTGGTCGGCGACTTCGAGCGCGCGGCACGGCAGGCGGTGTACGGCGGCGACGTCCGCGTGGCCGAGCAGACCGGCGTCCAGGAGCTCGTCCTCACCGGCGGCACCCGCGGCCGGCCGCTGGACCTGTTCCTCGACGGGCGGCTGCGGGTCGGCGGCCAGGACGAGCGCCGCTACCACGAGGCGCTCGTCCACCCCGCGATGACCGGCCCGCACGCGCGCGTGCTGATCCTCGGCGGTGGCGACGGCCTCGCCGCCCGCGAGGTGCTGCGCCACCCCGGTGTGAGCCGCGTGGACATCGTCGAACTGGACCCGGCCGTCGTCCGTCTGGCGCGCACCGACCCGGGACTCGCCCGGCTGAACGGGCACGTGTACGGCGACCGCCGCCTCCATGTGACCGTGGCCGACGCCTTCGGCTGGCTGCGCGGGGCGCCGGCGGGGGCGTACGACGTGGTGATCGAGGACCTGCCCGACCCGGGCATCACGGCGAGCACGAAGCTGTACGCGCAGGAGTTCTACGGGCTGGCCCGGCGCGCCCTGGTGCCCGGCGGGCGGCTGGTGGTGCACGCGGGGCCGGTGGCCTCGCGCCCGCGCGCGTTCTGGACGGTGGAGGCGACGGTCCGGGCGGCCGGCCTGCGGACGGTCGCCTACCGTGTGCGCGGCGGCGACTCCGGTTTCGCCGCCGGACCCGACCGGACGACCGATGCCACCCGGGCGCCCCGCGACTGGGGTTTCGTCCTGGCCTCCCGCACCCCGCCGGTCCTGGCCCTGGATCCCCGCGCCCCGCGCCCGCGCACGCTCACCCCGGCCGGCCTCGCCGCGGCCGTCCGCGACGCCGCCGGCACCCGCGTCCCCGACCTGCCGCCCTCGACCCTCATCGCCCCGCGCTACACCGACTGAGGCAACGTTCCTGTAGCGAGGCCGGGGCCGGCTCGTGGGGGTCGGAGCCGGGGCTGGGGCCGGAGCCGGAGCTCGGGCTGGGGCCGGGGTTCGGGTGCCGAGGTGAGGCTGGTGCCCGGGGTCAGAGGTCCGGGACATGAGCAGGGCGGCCCGGGGCCTGGGACATGAGCGGGGCGGCGGAGGTGCTTCCGGGGTCGCTGGGCGGCCCGTTCGCCCCTTCTCCAGGACGGAACGGGCCGCCTTCCCCAAGCGTCCCCCCGTGGGTCCCCCGTGCTTCCCCCGGTTCGGCGGCCCCCCAGCCACCGTCGCCCCACGAACGTACGGGCGGCCCCGAGGCGGCGGAATCCGTCGTCGGGTGGATCTCCTGCCCACCCTGCGCGGTAGCCGCGCGGTTCCTGCATCTTTCGCGGTACCGCGAAAAGCTGACGTCGCGGCCCACGCACGGGTTTACCCTGCGGCGATGCGGATCCGCCCCCTCACGGTCGACGGGCTGACGGCCCTCGCGCCGACGACCGTCGCGTGCCTGCTCGGCGCCGAGGCCGCCACGCAGGGATGGCCGCCGCTGGACGCGTTCGCCTGGACTCTGGTCGCCCTGACCAACCTGCCGCTCGTGCTGCGCGGCCTCGCCCCGCTCACCGTCTTCGCCGTCGTACACCTGGGCTGGACCCTCTACGTCACCCTCGGGTACTGGCCGGTGGTGAACTCACCCGCCGCGATGGTCGCCCTGTACACGGTGGCCGCCACCCGGTCCAACCGGGTCACCGCGGTGTGCGCCGCCCTGATGGGCGGTGTGTGGATCTACGCGGGAGTGACCAGCGACTCGGACGCGATGGCGTCCGTCGTGGGCCAGGCGATCGGATACCCGCTCGTGATCTGGCGGTTCGGGTACGCCGCCCGCAGGACCGCCGAGCTGACCGTACGCCTCCGCGCCGAACAGGCCGAACGGGCCCGGCGCGAGGTGGCGGAGGAACGCGTGCGGATCGCGCGCGAACTGCACGACGTGGTCGCCCACCACATGGCGGTGATCAACGTCCAGGCGGGCCTCGCCCGGTTCGTCTTCGACTCCGACGCCCGCACCGCGCGCGAGGCGCTCACCACCATCGCCGACGCCGGCGGCGAGGCGCTGGCCGAGCTCCGACGCATGCTGGGCCTGCTGCGCGCGGACGGCACGGACGGCACGGACGGCACGGACGGCACGGGGGAACACGGCGCCGCCACCGAACCGACGCCCGGCCTCGACCGGCTGGAGGAGATGGTGGAGCGGGTGCGTGCGGGCGGCGTCCCGGTCGACCTGAGGGTGCACGGCGAGCCGAGACCGCTGCCGCCCGGAGTGCAACTGTGTGTCTACCGGGTGGTCCAGGAGGCCCTGACGAACGTGCTCAAGCACGCACCGGGCGCCGCCGCCACCGTCGAACTCGCCTACCGGACGGGCGAGATGGCGGTGTCGGTCACCGACGACGGGCACCCGAAGGAACGGGGAAGGGGGGTGGATCCGGACAGAATGCCCGCACCTGGCGGCCACGGGTTGATCGGCATGCGCGAGCGCGCCAAGCTCTACGGCGGGACGATCGTCGTCGGCCCGCGGCGCGAGGGTGGATTCGGCGTGCATCTGACCCTGCCGACGTCGGAACAGGCCGCACGCCGGGGAGACTCCGTCACGGGATGATCAGAGTGCTGGTGGTCGACGACCAGTTCCTCGTGCGCAGCGGGCTGGTCGCGCTGCTGCGTGCCGCCCCCGGCATGGAGGTCGTCGGGGAGGCCTCCGACGGGGCGGAGTCGGTGACCCTGGCCGCGAAGACCCGGCCGGACGTGATCCTCATGGACATCCGCATGCCCGGGATGACGGGGATCGAGGCGACCCGCCGGATCCTCGCCGAGACGGCGGACCCCGCGCCGCGCGTCCTGATCCTCACCACCTTCGACCTCGACGAGTACGTGTACGGCGCCCTGCGGGCCGGCGCGGCCGGCTTCCTCCTCAAGGACGCGGGCCCCGAGCGGCTGCTGGCGGCAGTGACCGCCGTGCACGGCGGGGACTCCCTGTTCGCCCCGGTGGTCACCCGGCGGCTGGTGGAGGCGTTCACACAACGGGCGGACACCCCGCCGGTGCCCGCGAAGGCGCCGGCCGGCCTGCGCGCGCTGACGAGCCGCGAGCTGGAGGTCCTCCGGCTGGTCGCCCGGGGCCTGACCAACGCCGAGACCGCCGACCGCCTCTTCATCAGCGAGGCCACGGTGAAGACCCACCTCAACCGCGCCATGGCCAAACTGAGCCTGGCCAGCCGGGCCCAGGCCGTGGTACTGGCCTACGAGTCGGGCCTTGTGCGCCCCGGCGGCGACCCCTGACCGACGCCGGCCCCCGACGCCGGCCCGCGGTGCGGGCGCGTGGTGCCGGCCCGTGGTGCGGGCGCCTGACGCCGGGAGCAGGGCAGGGTGGCACGGGGGAGCGGGGCGTGGGGACGTTGCGGGCGAGGAGAGGGTATTCCCGGCCCGCACTGGGTACGCTCGGCTGACATGGAGCACGAGGTGTTCGTTCCGGTTCCGGTCCGGCGGCTGCGGGCGGCGCTCGCCGACCCCGCGCGGGTCGCCCGGGCGGTGCCCGGACTCCAGCAGGACTCGGGCGCCGAGCCCCTCGCCGGCCGGCTCAAGGTGCGCGTCGGCAGCCACTCCGTCACCTACCGCGGCACCCTTCGCGTCTCCGCCCGCGACGACGGGTCGTACGGCGTCGAGGGCGCCGCCACGGAGTCCCGCGGCACGGGCTCCGTGGACATCGCGCTCGTCATCCGGCTGCGCGACACCGACGACGGCTCGGCCCTCGCCTTCGACGGCACCGCCTCGGCCGGCGGCCGGCTCACCGAGCTCGCCCCGGATGCCGTACGGGCCGCGGTGATCCGGCTGCTGAACCGTTTCGCGGAGAACCTGGCGGCGGAACCGGCGGAGCCCACCGCGCCCGCTGAGCCCACCGAACCCCCTGAGCCCACCGAGCCCGCCGAGTCCGCCGAGTCCGCCGAGGCCCTGGCGACGGAGGACTTCGCCCCGCTGGCGACGGGCGACTTCGAGGCGACACCGGACGCGGACGACGCGCCCGTACCGCCCCCGGAGGAGGCCCCCGGACCGCGCCTGTCCGAACCGGGCTCCGCCGAGCACGTCTCCGTCTTCGACACCGAGGTCCCGCCGTCCTCCCTCGATCCCCTCGCCGAGGACGACGACTACGAGGCCGAAGCAGACGAGGCAAACGAAGGAACCGAAGCAGACGAAGCAGCTGAAGCAGACGAAGCAGCTGAGGCGAACGGGGTGGACGGGGCGGACGACGCGGACGGCGGGCAGGACGAACCGGACCGCGACGACGAGGACATGTCCCTCGCCGAAGGCTTCGAGGAGGCCGCCGAACCGCCCGCCGAGGCGGCGCACGCACGGCGGACGATGATCGGGCGCAGCGCGGAGGAGGTGGACCACGCCCCGCCGCGCGGCCGCTACGCACCCGTCCCGGCCCCGCTCACCGTCTCCGCCACGCCCACCCTGCGCTGGGCGGCGCCCGCCGCCGCGCTGGTCGTGGCCTCGGCGATCGTCGTGGGCCGGGCTCTCAGGCGCCGCCGGTGACGACGCGGCACGCGCCACGGCGTGCGGAGACGGCGCGCGGAACGCCCTGTTGATCGGGCCAGTAGCCTCGTCCCGTGAGTAACGAAGACATCACGCTGACCGCGGGCGACGCGGAAGCGACCGTGCAGCCGGGCAACGGCGGCCGCATCGGAGGGCTCCGGGTGGGCGGGCTCGAACTGCTTCGCCAGGGCGAGAGGTTCGGCTGCTTCCCCATGGTCCCCTGGTGCGGCCGGATCCGTGAGGGCCGGTTCCGGGACGGCGCCACCGTCCACCAGATGCCGCTCAACTCCCCGCCGCACGCCATCCACGGCACCGCCCGTGACGGGGCCTGGCACACGGCCCGCGTCTCGGCGAACGAGGCGGTGATCACGTACGACCTGGTCGACCCCTGGCCCTACCCCGGCCGGGTGACTCAGGTGGTCGTCCTCACCGAGGACTCCCTGACGCTGACGATGTCCGTGGAGACGTATGCCTCCTCCTTCCCGGCGCAGATCGGCTGGCACCCGTGGTTCCGTCGCAACCTCGGCGGACCCGGCGCCCAGGACGTGCGGCCGGACTTCGCCCCCGCCTGGCAGGAGGAGCGCGGCGACGACCACCTGCCCACCGGTCACCGCATCGACCCCAAGCCCGGCCCCTGGGACGACTGCTTCGGCATGCCCGACGGCGTCGACGTCACGCTCACCTGGCCCGGGCAGCTGGAGCTGAAGGTGACCAGCCCCGAGAAGTGGGTCGTCGTCTACGACGAGCAGGAGGCCGCGGTGTGCGTGGAACCGCAGACCGGCCCGCCCGACGGCCTGAACACCCACCCGCGCCTGGTCACGCCCCTGGAACCGCTGGAGGCCACGACGACCTGGAGCTGGCGCCGCGCTTAAGCTGGCTGCCATGAGTGACGTTCGCGGCGAGCTGCTGCAGCAGATCAAGGACAAGGCCGTGGTGCACGGCAAGGTGACGCTGTCGTCGGGCAAGGAGGCCGACTACTACGTCGACCTGCGCCGCATCACCCTCGACGGCGTGGCCGCCCCGCTGGTCGGTCAGGTCATGCTCGACCTGACCGCCGACCTGGACTACGACGCGGTCGGCGGCCTCACCCTGGGCGCCGACCCGGTGGCCACGGCGATGCTGCACGCCTCCGCCGCGCGCGGCAGGACGCTGGACGCGTTCGTCGTGCGCAAGGCGGGCAAGGCGCACGGGCTCCAGCGTCGTATCGAGGGCGCCGAGGTCGCGGGCCGCCGGGTCCTCGCCGTCGAGGACACCTCCACCACCGGCGGTTCGGTGCTCACCGCCGTCGAGGCGCTGCGGGAGGCCGGCGCCGAGGTCGTCGGCGTCGCCACGATCGTGGACCGGGCGACGGGCGCCGCCGAGGCGATCGCCGAGAAGGCGGGCGTGCCGTACTTGTTCGCGTACTCGAAGGACGACCTGGGCCTCGACTGAGGCGCGGCCGTCGGCGCGGTCCGGGGAGCGGGGTCCGGGGAGCGGGGTCCGGGGAGCGGGGTCCGGGCCGCGCGACCTGTCATCCACAGGCTGGACAGGGTGTCCGAAGCATCCGGCATCTTCTGCGAAGATGGGGCCGACGATGACGTCACTCCCTAGGTCAGGGCCGTAAGCACGCAGAACGCACCCCGCACATACAAGGAGCGGACAGATGCCCATCGCAACCCCCGAGGTCTACAACGAGATGCTCGACCGGGCGAAGGCAGGCAAGTTCGCCTACCCGGCCATCAACGTGACGTCCTCCCAGACCCTGAACGCGGCGCTGCGCGGGTTCGCGGAGGCGGAGAGCGACGGCATCGTCCAGATCTCCACCGGTGGTGCCGAGTTCCTCGGCGGTCAGTACAGCAAGGACATGGTCACGGGCGCCGTGGCCCTGGCCGAGTACGCGCACGTGCTCGCCGAGAAGTACCCGGTCAACATCGCGCTGCACACGGACCACTGCCCGAAGGACAAGCTCGACGGGTACGTACGTCCGCTGCTCGCCGTCTCCGAGGAGCGCGTCAAGGCCGGCCGCAACCCGCTGTTCCAGTCCCACATGTGGGACGGCTCCGCGGAGACCCTCGCCGACAACCTGACCATTGCGCAGGAGCTGCTGGTCCGCACCGCCGCCGCCAAGATCATCCTCGAGGTCGAGATCACCCCGACCGGTGGCGAGGAGGACGGCGTCACCCACGAGATCAACGACAAGCTGTACACCACGGTCGACGACGCGATCCGCACCGCCGAGGCCCTGGGCCTGGGCGACAAGGGCCGCTACCTGCTGGCCGCGTCCTTCGGCAACGTCCACGGCGTGTACAAGCCGGGCAACGTCGTGCTCCGCCCCGACCTGCTGAAGGAGCTCAGCGAGGGTGTCGCGGCGAAGTTCGGCCGCCCGGCCGACAGCAAGCCGTTCGACTTCGTCTTCCACGGCGGCTCCGGCTCCACGGAGGAGGAGATCCGCACCGCGCTGGAGAACGGCGTGGTGAAGATGAACATCGACACCGACACCCAGTACGCCTTCACGCGTCCGGTCGCCGACCACATGTTCAAGAACTACGACGGCGTCCTGAAGGTCGACGGCGAGGTCGGTTCCAAGAAGACCTACGACCCGCGCACCTGGGGCAAGCTGGCCGAGGCGTCCATGGCGGCCCGCGTCGTGGAGGCCTGCGGCAACCTGCGCTCGACGGGCACGAAGATCAAGTAACGCCCGGTCTTCTCCGGTCCTCCCCCTCTTTCCCTCTCTTCGCCTGTCCGTGACGGACCCGGTGCGCCGAGCGCCGGGTCCGTCGCTCGTCTGGCCGGGTGGCGGCGGACGCGGGATGATCCACCCATGCCCGACATCCGGCTGTCGTCCGCTCAGGGCAGGTGGATCCTGTTCACGACCGTGCTCGGCTCCAGCATGGCGATGCTGGACTCGACCGTCGTCAACGTCGCCCTGCCCCGCATCGGCCGCGACCTGAACGCGGACCTCGCCACCCTCCAGTGGACGGTCAACGCCTACATGGTCACCCTGGCGGGCCTGATCCTCCTCGGCGGCTCCCTCGGCGACCTGTACGGCCGGCGCAGGATCTTCGTGCTCGGCGTGGTCTGGTTCGCCGCCGCGTCCCTGCTGTGCGGCCTCGCCCCCGGCTCCACCGTCCTCGTCGCCGCCCGCGCCCTCCAGGGCATCGGCGGCGCCCTGCTGACCCCCGGCTCCCTCGCCCTGATCCAGGCCTCCTTCCACCCCGACGACCGGGGCCGGGCCGTGGGCCTGTGGTCCGGGTTCGGCGGCATCGGCGCGGCGGTCGGCCCGTTCCTCGGCGGCTGGCTGGTGAACGGCCCCGGCTGGCGCTGGGTCTTCCTGCTCAACGTCCCGCTCGCCCTGGTCTGCGTCCCCGTCGCCCTGCGGCACGTCCCCGAGTCGACCGGCGGCGTCGCCCTGGCCAAGCCCGGCGGAGCCGGCGAAGCGGCCCGGGAAACCGGCGCAGCGGCGCGGAAAACCGGCGGAGCGGCCCGGGAAACGAGCGAAGCGGCGCGGAAAACCGGCGCTGCGGCCGGGGGAGTCCGCGCCCACCACCGCTTCGACGTCCTGGGCGCCGCCCTCGGCGCCGTCTCCCTCGCCCTGGTGACGTACGCCCTGATCGAGGCCCGCAGCGGCTCTCTGGCCGTCGCCCTGACCGCGACGGCCGGAGTGGCGGCCGCTGTCGCCTTCGTCTACGTCGAGAAGCGGGTGCCCGACCCGATGCTGCCGCTCGGCATCTTCGCCTCCCGCCAGTTCACCGCGGTCAACCTGGTCACCCTGTGCGTCTACGCGGCCTTCGGCGGCTTCTTCTTCCTCACCGCGCTCCAGCTCCAGGTCGTGGCCGGCTACTCGCCGCTGCGGGCGGGCATCGCCCTGCTGCCCACGACCGCCCTCATGCTGCTGTTCTCGGCCCGCTCGGGCGCCCTCGCCGACCGGATCGGCCCGCGCATCCCGCTCACCGTCGGCCCGCTGCTGTGCGCGGGCGCGATGCTGCTGATGCTGCGCGTCGGAAAGGACGCGGACTACGTCACCGACGTCCTGCCGGCCCTGCTGGTCATGGGCGCCGGCATGGTCACCCTGGTCGCCCCGCTGACCGCCACCGTCCTCGCCTCCGTCGACACCTCCCGCGCGGGCCTGGCCAGCGGCATCAACAACGCGGCGGCCCGCGCGGCCGGGCTGATCGCGGTGGCCGCCCTGCCGCTGCTGGCCGGGATGGGCCCGGAGGCGTACCGCTCGGCGGACGCCTTCGACGCCGCGTTCCGGCGTGCGATGCCGATCATCGCGGCGGTGCTGGTGGCCGGGTCGGTCCTCGCCTTCGCGACCGTCCGCCGCCCCGGCCCCGAGTGCCGCCGTCCCGAGTGCCGCACCCACGGCTTCGTGACGACCCCGCCACTGGAACCCGACCAGCGAGCCTGACACGAGGGGCCGTCGGGCGGGCGCACTCCGCCGGGAGGGATGCAGCAGACTGAACCCATGAGTATTCACGAGAACCTCCTCGGCGGCCCGCCTCCCACCCACCTGCCCGACGACCCGGAGCCCCGCGAGCTCCTCGCGCAGGGCACCTCGCCCGCCGACGTCGCCGCGCGATACCCGGCGTCCTCGCTGGCCTGGGCGCAGCTGGCCGACGACGCGTTCGAGCGGGGCGCGGCCGTGGAGTCGTACGCGTACGCCCGTACCGGCTACCACCGCGGTCTGGACGCCCTGCGGCGCAACGGGTGGAAGGGCCACGGCCCGATCCCCTGGGAGCACGAGCCCAACCGCGGCTTCCTGCGCGCCCTGCACGCCCTCGCCCGCGCCGCCCAGGCGATCGGCGAGCAGGAGGAGTACGCGCGCTGCTCGCAGTTCCTGAAGGACTCCTCCGAGACGGCCGCCCAGACGCTGGGCTGAGCCGTAGGCGGAGACACGCGGGGACGTACGCCGGCCGCGCCGCGCGGCCTGGCCGGCCCGTGTGGCCTGGCCCGCCCGCCCGTGTGGTCTGGCCGGCCCGTGCGTGTGGTCTGGCCGGCCCGTGCGGTCTGGCCCGCCTGTCCGACCTGCCCCGCCTGTCCGACCTGGCCCGCCTGTGTGATCAGGCGGGCCTTGCGATCTCCGTGGGTGTTGCGCAGGATTCGGTTGGGGACCGGGGCCCCCGTGCCGGCATCGGCAGGGGCGGACCGCTACCCGGAGTACATGCAGGAGACAGCGATGTCCCACCAGGCTCACCCGACCCCTCGGCCCGACGAGGCCGCTGAGCCCGAGACCCCGCATCTCGACTTCGAGGGCACGACGCCGTACGAGGACTACGTCAAGGCGGACGTGCTCACCCACCTCCAGCACACCCTCTCCGACGATCCCGGAGAGATGGTCTTCCTGGTCACCACCCAGGTCATGGAGCTGTGGTTCACCGTCATCGTCCATGAGTGGGAGACCGCGGCGGCAGCCCTGCGCGCCGACGACGTGCCGTCGGCGATCGCCGCGCTGAAGCGGTCCGTACGCGAACTGGAGGCGCTGAACGCCTCCTGGAAGCCGCTCGGACAGCTCACCCCGGCCCAGTTCAACAGCTACCGCGGCGCCCTCGGCGAGGGCTCCGGCTTCCAGTCGGCGATGTACCGCCGCATGGAGTTCCTGCTCGGCGAGAAGTCCGCCTCGATGCTCGTCCCGCACCGGGGCGCGCCCCGCGCCCACGCCGAACTGGAGAAGGCGCTGCACGAGCCGAGCCTCTACGACGAGGTGCTGCGGCTGCTGGCCCGGCGCGGGCACGCGATCCCCGACACCGTCCTGCACCGTGACGTATCGCTGCGCTACGAGCCGTCCGAGCAGGTGGAGACCGTCTGGACGCAGCTCTACTCCGGCGACGGGCAGGACGAACTCGCCCGGCTAGGCGAGGCGTTGACGGACGTGGCGGAACTGGTGTGGCGCTGGCGCAACGACCACCTGGTCGCCACCCGCCGCGCGATGGGCGCCAAGCAGGGCACGGGCGGCTCCGCCGGAGTGGCCTGGCTGGAGAAGCGGGCGCAGAAGAACGTGTTCCCCGAGCTGTGGACGGCGAGGTCCCATGTCTGAACTGGCACTGCGCGCGGAGAAGCTGGACGCCGCCGACGAACTGGCGCCGGTGCGCTCGCGGTTCGTGCTGGACGACGTGGTGTACCTGGACGGCAACTCGCTCGGCGCGCTGCCCGCGAACGTCCCCGGCCGGGTCGCCGACGTGGTCCGCCGTGAGTGGGGCGAGCTGCGCATCCGCTCCTGGGGGGAGAGCGGCTGGTGGACGGCGCCGGAGCGGATCGGCGACACGATCGCCCCGCTGGTCGGCGCGGCGCCGGGCCAGATCGTGGTGGGTGACTCCACCAGTGTCAACGTCTTCAAGGCACTCGTGGGCGCCGTACGGCTCGCGGGCGAGGGCCGGGACGAGATCCTGGTGGACGCGACGACGTTCCCCACGGACGGAT
>NZ_JBEXZD010000031.1:0-73721 GCF_040628575.1 Streptomyces sp. NPDC006393 | reverse complement strand
AGATCAGCGACGTGGTGTCCCGGATCAGCCGCAGCACGACGGGGTCGGCTCCGTAGCGGATGGCGTTGGTGACCAGTTCGCTGGTGATCAGCTCGGTGGTGAAGGCGACGTCCTCCCCGAGCCCCCACTCCCGCAACCGGTCGGCCGCGCGTTCTCGGGTGGGCGCGACGACCTCCGGGTCGCGGGGCAGTTCCCATGAGGCCAGCCGGTCGGCGCCGAGGCGGTGGGTGCGGGCGAGAAGGAGGGCCACGTCCTCGGCGGGCCGGGCCGGCACCAGGCGCGTGATCACACGGTCGCACACCGCCTGGAGCGACTGAGCCGGGCGGGCGAGCAGTGCGTGCAGTTCGGCCCGTGTCGCCTCGGGGCCCTTGCCGGACGCGCGCAGGAGCCCGTCGGTGTAGAGCGCGAGGCGGCTGCCCGCCGGGAGATCGAACTCGGTCGCCTCGAACTTGATGCCGCCCTGTCCCAGCGGGGGGCCGGACGGCACCGCGAGCTGCTCGACCTGGCCGTCGGGGTGGACGAGGACCGGCTCGGGGTGGCCGGCGGAGGCGATGGAGCAGCGCCCGGAGACCGGGTCGTAGGCGGCATACAGGCAGGTGGCGCCCGCCACCGGAGCACCGCCCGCGTGGGCCGCCTCCTCCTGGTCCAGTTTGATCACGATGTCGTCGAGATGGGTGAGCAGTTCGTCGGGGGCCAGCTCCACGGCGGCCAGTGTCCGTACCGCCGTACGCATCCTGCCCATGGTCGCGGTGGCGCGGATACCGGTCCCGACGACATCACCGACGGCCAGGGCGACCCGGGCTCCGGAGAGCGGCACGACGTCGAACCAGTCGCCGCCGATGCCCGTGGCGCTCGTGCTCTGCAGATAGCAGGAGGCGATGTCCACGGCCTGGTGCTCGGCGGCGTGGTCGGGCAGCAGGCTGCGTTGCAGGGCGAGCGCGGCCTGCCGTTCCCGGGTGTAGCGCAGACAGTTGTCCAGGCAGACGGCGGTGCGGGCGGCCAGGTCGCGGGCCAGGTGGACATCGGCCTTGTCGAAGGCGGGGTGGGCGCGATGCCTGGCGAAGGTCACCAGGCCCAGGGTGGTGCCGCGGGCCACCATGGGGACGAGGAGTGCGGCACGGTCCATCCGCGGCACGCCCGTCCTGTTCGGCGCCCCGGTCTCGTTCGGCGCCCCGGTCCCGTGCGGGGCCCCTGTTCCGTTCGAGGTGGCGGTCCCGTTCGGCGCCCTTGTCCCGTCGGGGTGCCCGTCCCGTTGGGTGTGCCCGTCCCGTTCGGCGGTGGCCGGTCCTCCTCCGGGGCGCCGGGCCCCGGGAAGATGTCCCCGCGGGGCTCGCCGTCCTCCAGGACGCGTCCGATCAGCGAGTCGCGCGCGACGGAGTGCACGCCGCCGCTCGCCGCGCCCGGTTCGGCCGGGCAGCCGGGAGCCGAACCCGACGCGACGCGACGGAACTCGATGGTGCCGCCGCCCGGTTCGGGCGCCCCGCTGCCGGGCCCGGTCCCGCTCGCCTCGGTGTTCCACACCTCTGCGAGGAGGTCGACGGTCACGCGCTCGGCGAAGCTCTCGGTCGCCAGTTGCGCCAGCTCCCGTGCGGTGTGCCAGACGTCCAGGGTGCTGCCGATCCGTGCGCTGGCCTGGCTGAGCACCGCCATCCTGCGCCGTGCCCAGAACTGCTCGGTGGTGTCCAGGGTGGCCGCGGACACCCCGAGGAGGTCGCCCTCCGGGCTCCGCACCGGGGAGAGGGTGACCCGCCATGTGTGTTCCGCGCCGTCCAGCGTCAGGGTGCTCTGCCACGACTCGGGCTCGCCGGTCCGCATCACCCGGCCGACGGCCTCGCTGAACTCGTGGCCGCCCTCGATGGGGACCCCGGGCTCGATCTCCCCCGCGGGCAGCCCCAGCAGCGCCTCCGGCGGCCGGTTCGCGACCAGGGCGGCGGCATGGTTCAGCCAGGCCAGCCGGCGGTCCCTGCCGAAGAAGGCGACGGGGACGGGCAACTGGTCGAGCAGGTGCCGCTCGCGCGCGACGGCCAGGGCCAGGCCGTCGTCATCGGCGCATCGGATCCCGCACGGATCGCCTCCGCTCGCACCGTGCCCGTCCATGCGCCGCACACCTGCTCCGTTCCCGCAGACCGCCTCGATGTACCGTTGATGCGCCTTTGGGACAAGAATGCCCCTTCGAGGCGTTCCGTGCGAGGCCGATCGGGGCGGGGCCTCCATGGGCCGCGGCCGCCCGCGCCGACGGCGCGAAAAAGCCCACCCGGCCAACGTTTCCGCAGGTCAGGTGGGCTTTGATGGGGTGGAGCCTAGGGGAGTCGAACCCCTGACATCTGCCATGCAAAGACAGCGCTCTACCAACTGAGCTAAGGCCCCGAAGAGAAGCAGCCGCCCGGACGAACCGTCCGCCGGTCGGTGCCGCAGACCAGAGTACCGGGTCACCCCCCGGATCTCGCAAAAAGATTGGGGGTCCCCGTCGCCGACCACTCTCCGTAAGATGCTCCGCGTGGTTCGCTACAGCGAACCACGGTACTCGGGGAAGCGATGGGGAGACGCAATGGACGCCGCACAGCAGGAAGCCACCGCAAGAGCGCGGGAACTGCAGCGGAACTGGTACGGGGAGCCGTTGGGGGCGCTGTTCCGTAAGCTCATAGACGACCTGGGGCTCAACCAGGCGCGTCTGGCGGGGGTACTGGGGCTGTCGGCGCCGATGCTGTCGCAGCTGATGAGCGGCCAGCGCGCGAAGATCGGCAATCCGGCGGTCGTCCAGCGGGTACAACTGCTCCAGGAACTCGCGGCTCAGGTGGCGGACGGCAGCGTCAGCGCGGCCGAGGCGACCGAACGCATGGATGAGATCAAGCGGTCACAGGGGGGCTCGGTGCTCAGCAACGTCACGCAGACGACCAACAGTTCGGGCGCGCCGACGGTCAAGCGCGTGGTCCGCGAGATCCAGTCGCTGCTCCGCTCGGTCGCCGCCGCCGGCGACATCATCGAGGCCGCGGACAGCCTCGCTCCCACCCACCCCGAACTGGCGGAGTTCCTGCGGGTCTACGGCGCCGGCCGCACCTCCGACGCGGTCGCCCACTACCAGACCCACCAGAACTGACGCCGCGAAAGGCGTCGCGGCACGTCTCGCGGGGGAGGCAAGGGGGGTGACCGCAGGGGGAGGAGCGACGCACAGCCATGGGTGAGGTCTTCGCCGGCCGGTACGAGCTGGCCGACCCGATCGGCCGCGGCGGGGCCGGCGCGGTCTGGCGCGTCTGGGACCACCGGCGCCGCAGGTACGTCGCCGCCAAGGTGCTGCGGCAGCGCGACGCGCACTCGCTGCTGCGGTTCGTGCGGGAGCAGGCGCTGCGGATCGACCACCCCCATGTGCTCGCCCCGGCCAGCTGGGCCGCCGACGACGACAAGGTCCTGTTCACCATGGATCTGGTGGCCGGCGGCTCGCTGGTCCATCTGGTCGGCGACTACGGCCCGCTGCCCGCGCCGTTCGTCTGCACCCTCCTCGACCAGTTGCTGTCGGGACTCGCCGCGGTGCACGCGGAAGGGGTCGTGCACCGCGACATCAAGCCCGCCAACGTGCTCCTGGAAGCCACCGGCACGGGACGTCCCCGACTGCGGCTGTCCGACTTCGGCATCGCCATGCGGCTGGGCGAGCCCAGGCTGACGGAGGCCGATCTCGTGGTGGGGACGCCCGGTTACCTCGCTCCCGAGCAGATGATGGGCGCGGAACCGGACTTCCCCGCCGACCTGTTCGCCACCGGCCTGGTCGCCCTCTATCTGCTTCAGGGCGCCAAGCCGGACGCCAAGGCGCTCGTGGAGCACTTCGCGGAGCATGGAACTCCGAGCGCTCCCCAGGGCGTTCCCGAGCCGTTGTGGCAGGTCGTGGCGGCACTGCTGCAACCGGATCCGCTGGCCCGGTTCCGTACGGCCACCGGGGCGCGCAAGGCCCTCGCCGCGGCGGCCGAGCTGCTGCCGGAGCCGGGTCCGGACGAGGAGCGGATCGAGGTCTTCGACCAACTCGGCCCCTTGCCACCGGGATTCGGCCCGGACGGACCCGAGCGGTCCCATGGTTCCGATGCCGTCGAGGAGGCCGAGGCTACCGGGACTGGCGGGACACCTGTCCGTGCGCGGCCGTCCGACCAGGACACGGGCAGTTTCCGCCTCCTTCCGCCGGTAGGCCCCCAGGACCCCGCCTCCGCAGGCTCCGCGGACGCTGCGGGTTCCGCGGCCCCCGCAGCGTCCGCCGCCGCCTCCACTGCCTCCACTGCCTCCACTGCCTCCACCGCCCCTACTGTCCCTACTGTCCCTACTGTCCCCACGGCCTCGTACACCGCCGAGGACCCGCGCTTCCCCTCCCCGGCGGTCCCTTCTCCGGCCGTTCCCCCGCCGGCCGTTCCCCCGCCGGCGCAGGCGGTCCCACCGCACCGCGCCGTACGCCTCCGTCCCCGCCCCCGTCCCCGTCTTGCCGGTCCGCGTCTTCCCGGTCCGCCCGCCAAGGTGGCGCTTCCGCTTCTGCTCCTCGCGCTGGTCTGCTACGCCGTGGGGTTCTGGGCGCTGGCCCGGATCTGAGGGCCGACGCCCGATCGTCGCCCTACCAGGCCCCCGCGCGCCGCCTGGCGGCCAGCGTCCACACCCCGAGGACGAGCAGCAGTACGGTCCCCGCGCCGATGCCGCCCACGGCGAGCGCGCGCAGCGCGGCGGACCCGCCGCCTGGCCCGGCCTCGGTCGCCGCCTGCCGGTCCCCGGCCGTGACCTCGAACAGGTTCCGCGGCTCGGAGCGGCCCGCGTACCCCGGCCCCGGCCCTGTCGTGCCGCCCACCCGCACCCGCAGGGTCAGACCGTAGGGGCCCTCACCGAACGTGCCGGCGGTCTGGGCGGCGAGATGCACGACCAGGTAGTAGGAGCCCGCGAACCGCATGGCCTTCACCTGGTCGGCGAATCCGTAGCGGTTGGCGTAGGCGACGGGCGGCAGGGGCGCGAGCGCGGTGGAGGCGGGCCGGCCGCTGTAACCGGCGTACGCGTCCTCGACGTAGCCCCGGACCGGGTTGTAGAGCGACAGCGTCAGCGCACCGTCGGCATAGCCGCTGCCGCCGCCTGCACCGGCCAGCTCGGCGATGGCGTTCAGTTGCCGTCCCCAGTCCACCGGCACCCGGTAGAAGAGCGTCTGACCGGGCCGGATCCGGTCCTGCCAGACCCCTTGGCCGACCGTCGCGGCCCGGGCGAAGCCGGAGCCGCCCGCCCGGTCCACCGCGCGGCCGCCGACCGGCTCCGGCGAGGCTGAGTCCCACGCCTCCGGCGCCCTCGTCGCACCGGACCGCTCCAGCGCCGGTTCCGTCACGGCGGCCAGCTCCAGAGGCCAGGCGTCCGACGAGGAGCCTGGGGCGGCGATGCGCTCGACGAGGACGTAGTACGCACCGGCTCCCTGGCACAGCGTGTGGCCGGGGGAGGCCTCGCGCGCGCCCCACGCGGCGATCGGATGCGCGCTGCGGCTCGTGCCGAAGCGGGTGGCCTGGTAGGAGCAAGCGTTGCCCTGGGCGTCCCGCACGGAGACGCGCAGGCCGTCCGTGGCGGAGACCGTGGTGCCCGTGCCGGGGACCGCGGTGGCGGAGACGTAGGCGGTGGAGGTGGTGTCGAGGTCGAGACGGTAGTAGAGCCTGCCGTTCGCCGGCAGGGTGCTCCGGTAGACGCGGCCGGGCTCCAGGCTCTTCGCGCCCGAGGTCGTCGTCGCCCCCGCGACGGTCCGTGCGCCGTCGGTGAAGCCGTATCCGCCCGGCGTGCCGTCCGCGACCGCGCTCGTCGCCGGTACGGCGGCCACCACCAGGCCCAGCACGGCCCCGACGACGGCGAGGCGTACGACGCCGACGGCCCGCCCCACCGATCCAGGCTGCCCCACCGATGCCCGCCGCCCTGCCACGGGCCCCCGCCCTGCCACGGGCCCTCGTCCAGCCGTGGGCCGTCTCATGCCGCGCCCCCTCGCGCTCGCTCCCGCTTCGGACGTCGCCCATCCTGCCCCGCAGGGCGTTGCGCCATCCGCGCGTTCCGGACGAGCGTCCGAAACATCCGCCTCACGAGGTGACCGCTACCTCAGAGTCCGCACCCTCGCAACACAAAGCCCCGACCGCAACGGCGGTCGGGGCCTGCTCAGTATCGGATGTCGGTGCTCAGGAACCCGTGGGCACGGAGTCAGTCGCCTCCGTCCACAGATCCTGCTCGGCGCGATCCGCCTGGATCTGGCGGTACACGAGGAGCCCGCCGATGGCGGCCAGTGCGACCAGGAGAAGCTTCTTCACCGCGCGACCTCGTCTTTCCTTGACGTAGGGGACCTCTGGCGCCCGACTATACACACCGGCCGATACCGATCGGTGACCTGTGTGGGCCGTCAACTCTCCGCACTTTCTCGCCCTTGCTTTCTCGTCCTTCATGCGTCCATCCGAGTGGTGTTCATCCGAAGAGCGACGCGCCACGAGCGTCGGTCCACCACTTCGCGGGGCTCATACACATCATGAGCAAAGTACGCAAATCGCCCAACCCGAAAGTGAGGGGCCATGGACCAGCACAAGGTCGTCAAGCTGTGGACCGCCATCGTCACCGCCTTCCTCGCGCTCTGCACGGCGCTCGGACTCATCACCACGACGGCAGGGGCGGCCAGCGCCGCGCCGCAGTCGGACAAGGCATCCAAGAGCACCAGCACCCGGCTGCGGGCGCTACCGGAACAGGCGACGTCCTCCCCATGGTCCAGGACCCATCTTCGGTCCCTGCCCCCCACGATGAAGCAGCGGATCCGGGCCGAGGCCCACGGAAAGTCCCCCAGCTGCCGGCACCGCCCGCTGGGCGACACTCCCTCGCTGGCCACCGATCCGCAGTGCGCCCCCGCCGAACCGCCGGCCCGCCCCACCATTCCCCTCCAGCGCTGACAGCGCCGGCCCGGCACCGCTGGGCCCCGCCAACCCGCACCCATTGACGTAACGGCGAACTGCGTACAGCATCACCGGAACCGAAACCCACGAAGATCCCCGGTCATCCGACCGGGGATCTTCTCGTCGCCCCGGCGCCCGCGGCCCGCACCGCCGCGCGCCGGCCGTGCGTGAGGCCCGCACCGCCATGTCGGCCCCCCGCACCACCGTGTCAGCCCCCGCACCGCCGTGTCAGCGCCCGCGCCGGCTTCCTCGTCGCCCGGCAGCCAGTACACCTCGGCCTGCCGCGAGCGCAGCCGGACCAGCACGGCCAGGACGTGCATGCGAAAGACCCCCGGCCCATTCGGACCGGGGGTCTTCTCGCTGTGGGGCTAACAGGATTTGAACCTGTGGCCTCATCCTTATCAGGGATGCGCTCTAACCAACTGAGCTATAGCCCCGCCGCGCTCTGCGGTGTGTCCCGCGCGCTGACTCCTGAAGATTAGCGCACGAGGCGGGCAGTCCCAAAATCGGTTGTCGGGGGACTGTCAGCGGACACGTGGAGCGCTCGTCACTCGTCCTCGGCCAGTGTCAGCTCGATGCCGCCGACGAAGCCCGCGGAGAGGTTGTAGATGAAGGCCCCGAGGGTCGCCAGGGCGGTCGCCAGGACGACGTCGATGACCGCGATGATCGCGGTGAAGGTCAGGACGTGCGGCAGCGACAGGAAGGACTGCAGGTCGAAGCCGTTCGACTCGTTCGAGCCGGTCGCCTCCGAGATGGTCCCGCCGACCGTCGAGAAGACGCCCATGGCGTTCATGACCATCCACAGCACGGCGGCCGCCACGATCGTGCAGATGCCCAGCGCGATGGAGAGCAGGAAGCTGACCTTCATCACCGACCACGGGTCGGCCTTGGCCACGCGCAGCCGGGCCTTGCGGGTGCGCGGCGTCGTCCGTGCGCCCGTGCGCGGGCGGCGCACCGAGCCGGACTGGGCCGCCGCGCCGGGCGCGGCCCCCGCGGCCGTGGGGTAGGCCTGCGGCGGGTGGTACGGCCCCGCCGGCTGCTGCGGCTGCCGCTCGCCCGGCAGCGGGGAGGCCGCGCCGTGGCTCTGCCGGCCGGCCTGCGCCTGCGGGCTCTGCGGGCCTCGGGTGTCCGTCACCGTTCCCCCCTGGGATCCATGAGTGTGAGGTGCGTGCGCGTCGGCCGCGGGCGGCTTGATCGCCTTCAGGTTGGTCGTGTGCGAATCCGTCGCACGCGCGGCGGAGCCACGGCCGCCGCCGTCCGTCTCCGTACCAGTGGAGGTACCGGCCGATCCGGCGCCCGTGGCTCCGCTCACGATGACTCACTCCTCGTGCCTACTCGGCCGAGGGCGCCTCACCCTCGTCCGTGCCGGTGGTCGCGACACCCTCGGCGGTCTCGTCCACGGCCACGTCGCCGTCGACCTCCTCCGCCTCGCGCCCCGCTTCGGCGTTGCGTGCGATACCGACCACGGCATCGCGCTTGCCCAGGTTGATCAGTTGGACGCCCATGGTGTCACGGCCCGTCTCCCTGACCTCGTTGACCCGCGTACGAATCACACCGCCCGAGAGCGTGATGGCGAGGATCTCGTCGGTCTCCTCGACCACCAGCGCACCGACCAGCGAACCACGGTCCTCCACGATCTTGGCGGCCTTGATGCCGAGGCCGCCGCGACCCTGGACGCGGTACTCGTCGACGGCGGTCCGCTTCGCGTACCCGCCGTCCGTGGCAGTGAACACGAACGTACCGGGTCGAACAACATTCATCGAGAGCAGCTCGTCGCCCTCGCGGAAGCTCATGCCCTTCACACCCGAGGTGGCGCGGCCCATGGGACGCAGGGTGTCGTCCGATGCGGTGAACCTGATCGATTGGGCCTTCCTGCTGATCAGCAGCAGGTCGTCATCGGCCGAGACGAGTTCGGCGCCGATCAGTTCGTCATCGGTTCCGTCCTCCCGCTCGCGCAGGTTGATCGCGATGACACCACCGGAACGCGGAGAATCGTAATCCTTCAGAGGCGTCTTCTTGACCAGCCCGGCCTTGGTGGCCAGCACCAGGTACGGGGCCGCCTCGTAGTCGCGGATGGCGAGGATCTCGGCGATCGCCTCGTCCGGCTGGAAGGCCAGCAGGTTCGCCACGTGCTGGCCGCGCGCGTCCCGGCCGGCGTCGGGCAGCTCGTAGGCCTTCGCCCGGTACACCCGGCCCTTGTTGGTGAAGAACAGCAGCCAGTGGTGCGTGGTGGAGACGAAGAAGTGATCGACGATGTCGTCCTCCTTCAGCTTCGTCCCGCGTACGCCCTTGCCGCCGCGCTTCTGGGCGCGGTAGTCGTCGGTCTTGGTCCGCTTGATGTAGCCGCCGCGGGTGACCGTGACGACGATGTCCTCCTCGGCGATCAGGTCCTCGATGGACATGTCGCCCTCGTACGGGATCAGCTTGGTCTGGCGGTCGTCGCCGTACTTCTCGACGATCGCGGCCAGCTCCTCGCTGACGATCCCGCGCTGGCGGACCGGGGAGGCCAGGATCTCGTTGTACTCGTTGATCTTCGCCTGGAGCTCGTCGTGCTCCTGGACGATCTTCTGCCGTTCCAGTGCTGCCAGGCGGCGCAGCTGCATCTCGAGGATCGCGTTGGCCTGGATCTCGTCGATCTCCAGCAGCCCCATCAGGCCGCCACGGGCGATCTCGACGGTCTCACTGCGCCGGATCAGCGCGATGACCTCGTCGATGGCGTCCAGGGCCTTGAGCAGACCGCGCAGGATGTGCGCCCGCTCCTCCGCCTTGCGCAGCCTGAAGCGCGTACGGCGGACGACGACCTCGATCTGGTGCGTCACCCAGTGGCGGATGAACGCGTCCAGCGACAGCGTGCGCGGCACACCGTCCACCAGCGCCAGCATGTTGGCGCCGAAGTTGGTCTGGAGATCGGTGTGCTTGTAGAGGTTGTTCAGGACGACCTTGGCGACCGCGTCCCGCTTCAGCACGATCACCAGCCGCTGGCCCGTGCGGGAACTCGTCTCGTCGCGGACGTCCGCGATGCCGCCGATCCTGCCGTCCTTCACCAGATCGGCGATCTTCTGCGCCAGGTTGTCCGGGTTGACCTGGTACGGCAGCTCGGTGACCACCAGGCACTGGCGGTTCTGGATCTCCTCGACCTCGACCACCGCACGCATCGTGATGGAGCCGCGGCCGGTGCGGTACGCCTCCTCGATGCCCTTGCGGCCCACCACCAGGGCGCCGGTCGGGAAGTCCGGGCCCTTGATCCGCTCGATGAGCGCGTCCAGCAGCTCCTCGTGCGAGGCGTCCGGGTTCTCCAGGCACCACTGGGCGCCGGCCGCGACCTCGCGCAGGTTGTGCGGCGGGATGTTGGTCGCCATGCCGACCGCGATACCGGCCGAGCCGTTGATCAGCAGGTTCGGGAAGCGGGCGGGCAGGACGGTCGGCTCCTGGGAGCGGCCGTCGTAGTTGTCCGTGAAGTCGACGGTCTCCTCGTCGATGTCGCGGACCATCTCCATCGACAGCGGCGCCATCTTGCACTCGGTGTAGCGCATGGCCGCCGCCGGGTCGTTGCCCGGCGAGCCGAAGTTGCCGTTGGAGTCCACCAGCGGCATCCGCATCGCCCACGGCTGGGCCAGGCGCACCAGCGCGTCGTAGATGGAACTGTCGCCGTGCGGGTGGTAGTTGCCCATGACGTCGCCGACGACACGGGCGCACTTGTAGAAGCCGCGCTCGGGGCGGTAGCCGCCGTCGTACATCGCGTACAGCACACGGCGGTGGACGGGCTTGAGGCCGTCCCTCACGTCCGGCAGCGCACGCGAGACGATGACGGACATCGCGTAGTCGAGATACGAGCGCTGCATCTCCGTCTCGAGCCCGACGGGCTCGACACGCAGGCCGGTCTCGCCGCCTTCTTCAGGCGTGACAGGGGTGTTCTCGTCGGCCATTGCTGGTGAGGTTCCTTCCTGGTGCGGTCAGCTGAGACCGACTCAGATGTCGAGGAAGCGGACGTCCTTGGCGTTGCGCTGGATGAACTGGCGGCGGGCCTCGACGTCCTCGCCCATCAGGACCGAGAACAGGTCGTCGGCCTGAGCGGCGTCGTCGAGGGTGACCTGGCCGAGGACGCGGTGCTCCTGGTCCATCGTCGTCACGCGCAGCTCCTCGGCGTTCATCTCGCCCAGACCCTTGAAGCGCTGGATGGAGTCCTCGCGCACCCGCTTGCCGCGCTGCCGGCCCATCTCGATCAGGGCGTCGCGCTCACGGTCGGAGTAGGCGTAGTCGATGTCGTCCTTGCCCCACTTGATCTTGTAGAGCGGGGGACGGGACAGGAAGACGTGACCCGCCTCGACCAGCGGCCGCATGAAGCGGAACAGGAAGGTCAGCAGCAGGGTGTTGATGTGCTGGCCGTCGACGTCGGCGTCCGCCATCAGGATGATCTTGTGATAGCGGAGCTTCTCGATGTCGAAGTCCTCGTGCACACCCGTGCCGAACGCGGAGATCAGCGCCTGGATCTCCTGGTTCTGCAGGATCTTGTCGATGCGCGCCTTCTCGACGTTGAGGATCTTGCCGCGGATCGGGAGGATCGCCTGGTACTCCGGGTTCCGGCCGGACTTGGCCGAGCCACCGGCGGAGTCACCCTCGACGATGAAGATCTCGCACTTGGTCGGGTCGTTCGACTGGCAGTCGGAGAGCTTGCCCGGCAGGGACGCCGACTCCAGCAGACCCTTGCGCCGGGTCAGGTCACGGGCCTTGCGGGCCGCCACACGCGCGGTGGCCGCCTGGATGGCCTTGCGGACGATGTCCGCCGCCTCGTTCGGGTTGCGGTCCAGCCAGTCGGTGAGGTGCTCGTAGACCGCCTTCTGCACGAAGGTCTTCGCCTCCGTGTTGCCCAGCTTGGTCTTCGTCTGGCCCTCGAACTGCGGCTCGCTCAGCTTGACCGAGATGATCGCGGTCAGACCCTCGCGGATGTCGTCACCCGTGAGGTTGTCGTCCTTCTCCCGCAGCAGCTTCTTGTCGCGCGCGTACTTGTTGATCAGGGAGGTCAGCGCGGCGCGGAAGCCCTCCTCGTGCGTACCGCCCTCGTGCGTGTGGATGATGTTGGCGAAGGAGTACACACCCTCGCTGTAACCGTTGTTCCACTGCATCGCCACCTCGAGGGACAGGCTCTTGTCCTTGTCCTCGGCCTCGAGGTCGATGACGGAGGGGTGCACCGGCTCTCCCTTGCGGGAGTTGAGGTACTTCACGAAGTCGACGATGCCGCCGTCGTAGCGGTACGTGACCGACTTGACCTCGGCCTTCTGGTCCGCGCCCGCCTCGTCCGCGCCCGAGGTGGCCTTCGCCGACTCGCGCTCGTCGGTCAGCCTGATCGTCAGGCCCTTGTTCAGGAACGCCATCTCCTGGAAACGCCGCGAGAGCGTCTCGAAGGAGTACTCGGTGGTCTCGAAGATGTCCGGGTCGGCCCAGAACGTCACCGAGGTCCCGGTCTCGTCCGTCGCCTCGTGCCGGGCGAGCGGAGCGGTCGGGACGCCCAGCTTGTAGTCCTGCGTCCAGCGGTGGCCGTCGGTCCTGATCTCGACGGAGACCTTGCTCGACAGGGCGTTCACCACGGAGACGCCGACACCGTGCAGACCACCGGAGACCGCGTAGCCACCGCCGCCGAACTTGCCGCCCGCGTGCAGCACGGTCAGCACGACCTCGACGGCCGGCTTGCCCTCGGAGGGCACGATGCCCACCGGGATGCCACGGCCGTTGTCGACGACGCGCACGCCGCCGTCGGCGAGGATCGTCACATCGATGGTGTCCGCGTGCCCCGCCAGCGCCTCGTCGACGGAGTTGTCGACCACCTCGTACACGAGGTGGTGCAGGCCGCGCTCACCGGTCGAACCGATGTACATGCCGGGTCGCTTGCGGACCGCGTCCAGGCCCTCGAGGACGGTGATGGCGCTGGCGTCGTACGAGGCCGTCACCTCACCGTTCGATGAGGTCGAAGAGGCGGCCGGGTCAGCGCCGGCGTCGGTGGACGGAATGTTCTCGTTGGGGTTGCCGGAATCGGCCACGAAGCGCCCTTTCTGGCACAGCACGAGCCGGGCTCCTGGGGGTGCCGGAGCGGCTGCGGCATGTTGCGTTGGTAAGCCTTGATCAGCGTTGCTCAGCTTTTCCCGGACGGTCCCCACGTTCGGGGCGGGATTGGCTTCCAGTCTACCGGTAGCGCCGACAGTGATGGGGGTTTGCCGGTACCTGAGTCCGCATGTGGCGCCCTGAACCGGTCTCCGCCGGGTCCCGATATGCGGAAGGGGGCTCCAAGAGGCTCACAGCGGCACTCAGCGCTTCCAGGCGTCAACCCTTCGCTACTCCAGGGTCAGGTAGCCATTCGCAAGAGCGTGCGGTTGCACGACGGAGGCCGGCCGGGCACCCCCCGACCGGCCTCTACCAAGGATTTTTGTGAGGTCCGTCACCCATAGGTGTCGCGGGGCCCGACGCTGCCGGGCGCACGCAACGGACCGTACCGACGGGCCCCGCCGCCGGGGCCGTGCACCTTGATCAGCCGCACCGCACCATGGCCCAGATCCTCGTTGAGACGGGCGACCAGCGTCGGGGCAAGCAGACGCAGATTCGTCGCCCACGCCGTCGAGTCGCAGCGCACGCTCAGCACCCGCTCGTCCTCGTCGTACCTCTCCGGCTCACAGTGCTTGGCCACGTCCGCACCGACGATCTGCGGCCAGCGCCCCATCACACCGCCCACGGCGGCCGGAGTCTCCCAGCCGCGCTCGGTGATCAACCGGTTGATCGCCGCACCCAGCGCCATCGGATCACGGCCGTCGGCACGCGCACCCGAGCGCAGCCCACCGCGCCGCCCCTGCCGCTTCTGCTGCGCCGCGTCCCCCCGCGCGCGTGCCGCCTCCTTCGCCGCGCGCAGCGCCACACGCGCCAGATCGACACCGGACGGCTCGCCCGCCTTCGGGGCGCCCTCCGGGGACGGCTTCAGAGGCGAGTCCTCCGGGGACGCCCTCCGGCGCGCCGGGTCGGGCTCACTGCTCGTACGCCCACCACTCATACGCGCTCCACCGCCCCTTCCGACACGGAGAACCGCGTACCCGCCAGCACATGCGGCACGTCGTCGTCCACCGCCGCGGTCACCAGCACCTGCTCACCGGGCGCGACCAGTTCGGCCAGGCGTTCGCGGCGCCGCGTGTCCAGCTCGGCGAAGACGTCGTCGAGGATCAGCACCGGCTCGCCCGCCCGTCTCCCACCACCACCCTCAAACGAGGCTTCGCCACCCCCATATGGCTCGGCGCGCAGCAGGTCGTACGACGCCAGCCGCAGCGCCAGCGCATAGGACCACGACTCACCGTGGGAGGCGTATCCCTTGGCGGGCAGCTGCCCCAGCTTGAGCACCAGGTCGTCCCGATGCGGCCCCACCAGGGTGACGCCCCGCTCGATCTCCTGCTTGCGGGCGTCCGCGAGCGCGGCCATCAGCTGCTCGAACAGGGCCTCCCGCGTGTGCGCCTCGCCGGGCGCGGACGGCTTGTACTCCAACGCGACCGGGCCGCCCCCGGGCGCCAGCTGCTCATAGGCCTTGTCGGCCAGCGGCTGCAGCGCGGCGATCAGGTCGAGGCGCTGGGCGAGCAGCTCCGCGCCCGCGCGCGCCAGATGCTGGTCCCACACGTCGAGCGTGGACAGGTCCATGGAGCGGCCGCCGTGCCGGCGGGCCAGCGCGGCCGACTTCAGCAGCGTGTTGCGCTGCTTGAGGACCCGCTCGTAGTCGGAGCGCACGCCCGCCATGCGCGGGGAGCGGGCCGTGATCAGCTCGTCCAGGAAACGGCGCCGCTCCCCGGGGTCGCCCTTCACCAGGGCGAGGTCCTCCGGCGCGAACAGCACCGTCCGTACGATGCCCAGCACGTCACGCGGTCTGACCTGGGACGACCTGTTGATGCGGGCGCGATTGGCCTTGCCCGGGTTCAGCTCCAGCTCGACCAGCTGCTGCCGCTCGCCCTGTCTGACCTGGGCGCGGATCACCGCCCGCTCGGCGCCCATGCGCACCAGGGGGGCATCGGAGGCGACCCGGTGACTGCCCAGGGTGGCCAGGTAGCCGATCGCCTCGACGAGATTGGTCTTGCCCTGGCCGTTGGGGCCGACGAAGGCCGTGACGCCCGGGTCGAGCGGAACCTCGGCCCGGGCGTACGAGCGGAAGTCGGCCAGCGACAGATGCGTGACGTGCATGGTCGTTCGCCGGCCTCCCCCAGCGTTGCGGACCGCCGGACGGTGCCGGGCGGCCCTGGGGCCTGTGGACCCCTGTGGACTACTTCTTCTCTACGGCGTGGCCGCCGAACTGGTTGCGCAGCGCGGCGATCATCTTCATCTGCGGCGAGTCCTCCTGGCGGGAGGCGAACCGCGCGAACAGCGAGGCCGTGATCGCGGGCAGCGGCACGGCGTTGTCGATGGCGGCCTCCACGGTCCACCGGCCCTCGCCGGAGTCCTGTGCGTAGCCGCGCAGCTCGTCGAGGTGCTCGTCCTCGTCGAGGGCGTTGACGGCGAGGTCCAGCAGCCAGGAGCGGATGACGGTGCCCTCCTGCCAGGAGCGGAAGACCTCGCGGACATTGTCCACGGAGTCGACCTTCTCCAGCAGCTCCCAGCCCTCGGCGTAGGCCTGCATCATCGCGTACTCGATGCCGTTGTGGACCATCTTCGCGAAGTGCCCGGCACCCACCTTGCCCGCGTGCACCGAGCCGAAGTCGCCCTCCGGCTTGAGCGCGTCGAAGACCGGCCGCACCTTGGCGACGTTCTCCGGGTCGCCGCCGTACATCAGCGCATAGCCGTTCTCCAGGCCCCAGACACCGCCGGAGACACCGCAGTCGACGAAGCCTATGCCCTTGGCGGCCAGCTCCTCGGCGTGCTTCTCGTCGTCCGTCCAGCGCGAGTTCCCGCCGTCCACGACCACGTCACCGGGCTCCAGCAGCTCGGCGAGTTCGTCGATGGTCGACTGCGTGGGGGCACCGGCCGGGACCATCACCCAGACCACGCGGGGGCCCTGCAACTTGCCCACAAGCTCTTGCAGGCTGTGGACGTCCGCGAGGTCCGGGTTGCGGTCGTATCCGATGACGGTGTGGCCCGCGCGGCGGATCCGCTCGCGCATGTTGCCGCCCATCTTGCCGAGGCCGACGAGACCGAGCTCCATCAGTTGTGTCCTTAGGTGTCCGACGTGGCGTGAGGGCACATTCGTACCCGCGTCCGAGCCTAAACCCGGACTCTCGCGCACATCCGTGGGCATACGCGCTCACACGTACGCCCCCACCTGCGGCTTCGTCGCACACCGGTCCACAGGCTGTGGACCGGCGCCGCCACTTCGCGCGGCTCAGCCGCTCAGCCGCACCGGCATGATCAGGTACTTGTAGGCCTCGTCCGCCTCCGCGTCCACCGCCGGCTTGCCGCTGAGCAGTGCGGGCTTGGTCGAGGTGGTGAAGGACAGCTGGGCCACCGGGGAGTCGATCGCGCTCAGACCGTCCAGCAGGAACGTGGGGTTGAAGGCGATGGAGATGTCGTCGCCCTCGAGCTGAGCGTCCACCCTCTCCACAGCCTGTGCGTCGTCGCTGGAGCCGGCCTCCAGGATCAGCACACCCTGCTCGAAGCTCAGCCGCACCGGGGTGTTGCGCTCCGCGACCAGGGCCACACGCTTGACGGCCTCCACGAAGGGGGCGGTCTCGATGACGGCGACGCTGTTGAACTCGGTGGGGAACAGCGTGCGGTACTTCGGCAGGTCGCCTTCGAGGAGCCGGGTCGTCGTCCGGCGGCCGGCGCCCTCGAAACCGATCAGCCCCTCACCGGCACCCGAGCCGGACAGCGCCAGGATCACGCTGTCACCGCTGGTCAGCGCCTTCGCGGTGTCCAGCAGGGTCTTGGCGGGCACCAGGGCGACCGCGGAGGCGTCCGGGTTCTCCGGCTTCCACAGGAACTCGCGGACCGCGAAGCGGTAGCGGTCGGTCGAGGCCAGCGTGACCGTGTCGCCCTCGATCTCGATGCGCACACCGGTGAGGACGGGCAGCGTGTCGTCGCGGCCGGCGGCGATGGCCACCTGCGCGACGGCGGACGCGAAGACCTCGCCGGGAACCGTGCCCGTCGCGTTCGGCATCTGCGGCAGCGCCGGGTACTCCTCCACAGGCAGTGTGTGGAGCGTGAAGCGGGAGGAACCGCAGACCACCGTCGCCCGTACACCGTCTGTGGAAATCTCCACCGGGCGGTTGGGCAGGGCACGGGAGATGTCGGCGAGCAGCCGGCCGGAGACGAGGACCGTGCCCTCCTCCTCGACCTCGGCCTCCACCGACACCCGGGCGGAGACCTCGTAGTCGAAGCTCGACAGGCTCAGCTGGCCGTCCTCGGCCTTCAGCAGGAGGCCGGCGAGAACAGGCGCCGGCGGACGGGCCGGGAGGCTGCGTGCCGCCCAGGCCACTGCCTCCGCGAGTACGTCGCGTTCCACCCGGATCTTCACCGTAAGCCGCCTCCTGCTGTTGCCACTGAGTCCTCCGACTCGGCGTCGCCGTCCACTGCGAGGGGAAGGACGCCGGGGACCAGTCTGACGCACACCACTGACAGTAGGTGCCTGTCGGGGTCAAGTCGCTCCGAGGGACGGTCGGGCTCCGGCGGGCAAGTTGTGCACAGGTCCCGCTTCGAAACGAATTCCGCACTCTCTATGGTCGGGAGTAGTAGTAGGGGCTGTGGATACCGTGGATAACCACGTTTGCCCAGCTCAGCGCGGAAATTTTGTCCACGGGCCCTGTGGGCGACGGCAGTGGACAACTCAGGGTGTCTGTGGAGAACAGGAAGTTCTGCACACCCCGCCCACAGCCTGAGGCCAGTTCTCCCCAGCTGCGTCCCCAGGTTTACCCATGTTTCCCACACCCCAATCCGGCAGCTTCGTGTGACGGCTTTCACTCGACGCGGTGACCGGGGGCGTCGCGTTGCCGAACAGTGGACAGGGATGTGGAGAACGGGCGGATCATTGGGGACAACGGGCCGCAGCCTGTGGGTTGCCCGTGGACAACTTCGTGCACAGCCTGTGGATCTCCGCTTCGTCCACAGTCTGTGGAGATCGCTCGTCCACGAGTCCACAGGCTGCTGAGCTGGGGCGATGGCTGGGTGGCGGCATGCCTGTGGATGCCGTTCGGGACAACTTGGCGGTCCCCAGGGTGTGGACGGAAGAAAGTCACCGAATCTGTGGAGAGCGGCCGTAACCAGGCATTTAATCGAACACCGCGCTGCGGGCGGCGGCGGGTGGCGTCGTCCTTCGATGGACTGTCTTGGGGTCTCGAGGGGCTGCCTTGGGGCCTGATGGACAGCCTTGGGGCCCGATCGGCTGTCTTGGGAGTCCGATCGACGGTCTGTGAGGCCCCGATCGACGGTTCTGGAGCCCCGGCGAGGACCCCGGCACATGCAAGAGGGCGCCCCGGGGAGTCGCTCCCCGGGGCGCCCTCGGCGCTGCTCTCGGCGGCCGTCAGCCGTTCTTGATGCGGTTGGTCAGCTCGGTGACCTGGTTGTAGATGGAGCGCCGCTCCGCCATCAGCGCGCGGATCTTGCGGTCGGCGTGCATGACGGTCGTGTGGTCGCGTCCGCCGAACTGCGCGCCGATCTTCGGCAGCGACAGGTCGGTCAGTTCACGGCACAGGTACATGGCGATCTGCCGGGCGGTCACCAGCGCGCGTCCGCGTGAGGTGCCGCACAGGTCCTCCACCGTCAGCCCGAAGTACTGGGCGGTCTCGGCCATGATGGCGCTCGCCGTGATCTCCGGGGCCGTGTCCTCGCCGCCGGGGATGAGGTCCTTGAGGACGATCTCCGTCAGGCCCAGGTCCACCGGCTGCCGGTTGAGCGAGGCGAACGCCGTCACCCGGATCAGCGCGCCCTCCAGCTCACGGATGTTCCGCGAGATCCGGGAGGCGATGAACTCCAGAACCTCCGGCGGGGCGTTCAGCTGCTCCTGCACCGCCTTCTTGCGCAGGATCGCGATGCGTGTCTCCAGCTCGGGCGGCTGGACGTCGGTGATCAGGCCCCACTCGAAACGGTTCCGCAGCCGGTCCTCCAGCGTCACCAGCTGCTTGGGCGGCCGGTCGCTGCTGAGGACGATCTGCTTGTTGGCGTTGTGCAGGGTGTTGAAGGTGTGGAAGAACTCCTCCTGCGTCGACTCCTTGTCCGCCAGGAACTGGATGTCGTCGACGAGCAGGATGTCCATCTCGCGGTAGCGCTTGCGGAAGCTGTCGCCCTTGCCGTCGCGGATGGAGTTGATGAACTCGTTGGTGAACTCCTCCGAGCTCACGTACCGCACGCGCGTGCCCGGGTACAGGCTGCGCGCGTAGTGGCCGATCGCGTGCAGCAGGTGCGTCTTGCCCAGTCCCGACTCGCCGTAGATGAAGAGCGGGTTGTACGCCTTGGCCGGCGCCTCGGCGACGGCGACCGCCGCCGCGTGCGCGAAGCGGTTGGACGCGCCGATGACGAAGGTGTCGAAGAGGTACTTCGGGTTCAGCCGTGCGGTCGGCTCGCCCGGGCCGCTCGCCGGTGCGGACTGCCCGGAGGAAGGTCCCACGCCGCCGGTGCCGGACGGGTTCGGACCCGTGGGGCCCCCGTGGCGCACCGGCCCGGAGCCCGCGGGAGGCTCGGGGAGCTCCCGGCGGCCGGCGTCCCGCTGGTCGTAGTCCCGCTGGTCGTAGTCGGCACGGGAGGAGTCGTAGTCGGAGCGCGGCTGGTCGTACGGCGCGCGGTCCATCGGCCGCGGACGGTAGTCCTGCGACCCCGGGTAGGACTCCTTGCCGGGTCCGTAGGAGTCCTGCGAGCCGTACGAGTCGTGGGTCCCGTAGGCGTCCTTGGATCCGTGCGAGTCCTGCTGGCGGTACGCGTCCTGTTGGCCGTAGCCGTCGCGCGGGCCGTACGCGTCCTGGCCCCCCGGCGATGCGTAGGGGTCGCGCTCGGGGAAGCCGAGCCGCGGCTGTTGCCAGCCGTAGTCGTCCTGGCCGGGGCGCGGCCAGGCGCCGGGCTCGGGGCGCTGGTAGTCCTGGTAGTCCGAGGGATAGGCGGGGCGGGCGGTCGGCAGCGGATCCGTGCCGTCGGCCTGCTGGGGGCCCGTGCGCGGCGGCGGCAGCTGCTCGGCGGAGCCGCCCGGGCGCTGGTCGGCGCGGCCGGAAGGGCGGTGGCTGTCGGGGCGCGGCTCGCCGCGGTGGCGGCCGTAGCCCTCGTAGCCGCCTTGGCCGGTGGGCAGCTCCTGCTCCTCGTAGCGCGGGCCGGGCGCCGGGGGCGTGGGGTTCTGGGGTTCGCCGACGGAGCTGTCGACGGTGATCGCGATGCGGATGGGGCGGCCGCACTCCCGGCTCAGCGTGTCGCTGACGATCGGGGCGAGCCGGCCCTCCAGGACGCCCTTCGCGAACTCGTTCGGAACGGCGAGCAGGGCGGTGTCCGCGACCAGCGCGAGCGGCTGGCAGCGGCGGATCCAGTGTTCGTCCTTCGTCTCGACGCCTTGTCCGCGTCCCTCCCCTAGGAGCTGTTCCAGTACTCGCGGCCACACTGCGGCAAGATCGGCGGGTACGTCAGCCACAGGGCACGCTCTCTCACGGGTTCCCACGAACGTGTGGTTCGGGACGGGTCGGGGTGTAAACGGGGGACAAGTCGACGAATGGGAGTCCAGCCACGGTAGTCAGGGCGGCGGCCACGGTTCAAGTTGTTGTCCCCAGCCTGTGGACAAGTGTCTCTCACGTGGTGCTGGTTTGACCGGATGGCGCAGCCCCGCGTACCGTAACCAGGTCGAGTTGTCGATGGCTGCTGCCGCCTGCCTCCGATGGGCACAGATCGCGTCAAGGTGATCGGTAAGCGGTGCACTCGGGCGTTACTGCGAGCTGCTCGTGGGCGCACGGTGACAGCCAGGACGGCACCCCGCCACTACCGATTCTTTCTGGAGCCCCCGAGTGAGCAAGCGCACCTTCCAGCCGAACAACCGTCGTCGCGCGAAGACCCACGGCTTCCGGCTGCGTATGCGCACCCGTGCCGGCCGCGCGATTCTCGCGTCCCGCCGTAGCAAGGGTCGCGCCCGTCTGTCCGCCTGACCCGGTCAGGTCATGACGTCGTGCTGCCCACCGAGAACCGGCTGAGGCGGCGCGAGGACTTCGCGACCGCGGTACGACGAGGGCGCCGGGCAGGACGCCCACTCCTTGTCGTCCACCTTCGTAGCGGTGCCACGGACCCGCACGCGCCAGGGGAGAGCGCTCCCCCGCCGCGTGCGGGTTTCGTCGTGAGCAAGGCAGTGGGTGGCGCGGTCGTGCGCAACGCCGTGAAGCGCAGACTTCGCCATTTGATGCGTGACCGAGTCGCCTTGCTGCCCCCCGGTAGCCTGGTAGTCGTACGAGCGCTGCCCGGAGCCGGTGACGCCGATAACGCACAGCTGGCCCGAGACCTGGATGCCGCCCTTCGACGACTGCTGGGAGGGGGCGCGCGATGAAGTACCCGCTGCTGGCTCTCATCAAGCTGTATCAGTGGACCATCAGCCCGTTGCTCGGGCCGGTGTGCAAGTACTACCCGTCGTGTTCCCACTATGGCTACACGGCCATCGACCGGCACGGTGCGGTGAAGGGAACAGCGCTCACCGCCTGGCGGATTCTGCGGTGCAATCCGTGGTCGCTGGGTGGTGTGGACCACGTTCCTCCGCGCAAGCGTCCGCGGTGGCACGAACTGTTGCGTGACGCCTGGCGTGCACGCAAGGGCGGGCCCTCCGCCGCCGAAACGGCCACCGACGGGATCGTCCCGTCGAGCCCGGCCGCGAAGACCTCGTCCCATGCCCAAGGAGCATGATTAGTGGACACGATTGCCAGTCTTTTCAGTTTCATCACCTGGCCCGTCTCCTGGGTCATCGTCCAGTTCCACAAGGTGTACGGGGCGATCTTCGGACCTGACACCGGGTGGGCCTGGGGCCTGTCCATCGTGTCCCTGGTGATCCTGATCCGTATCTGCCTGATCCCGCTCTTCGTGAAGCAGATCAAGGCGACGCGCGCGATGCAGACGCTCCAGCCGGAGATGAAGAAGATCCAGGAGCGCTACAAGAACGACAAGCAGCGCCAGTCCGAAGAGATGATGAAGCTGTACAAGGAGACGGGTACCAACCCGCTCTCCTCGTGCCTTCCCATCCTGGCGCAGTCCCCGTTCTTCTTCGCCCTGTACCACGTGCTCAACGGCATCGCGACGGGCAAGACGATCGGTGTCATCAACGAGCCGCTGCTTGCCAGCGCCCGTAAGGCGCACATCTTCGGCGCCCCGCTGGCCGCGAAGTTCATGGACAGCTCGGACAAGGTCGCGGCCCTCGGCGCCTCGCTGACCGACGTCCGGGTCGTGACCGCGGTCATGATCGTCCTGATGTCGTTCTCGCAGTTCTACACGCAGCGCCAGCTGATGACCAAGAACGTCGACACGACGGTGAAGACGCCGTTCATGCAGCAGCAGAAGATGCTGATGTACGTCTTCCCGGTCATGTTCGCCGTCTTCGGCATCAACTTCCCGGTCGGTGTTCTCGTCTACTGGCTGACCACCAACGTGTGGACCATGGGCCAGCAGATGTACGTCATCCACAACAACCCGACCCCGGGTTCCAAGGCCCAGGCCGCCTACCTGGAGCGTCTGTACAAGCACGTGACGCACCACGGCAAGACCCGCAACCGGCGTGAGAAGGCCATCGTCAAGGCGATCGTCGTGAAGGGCCGGGACCGCAACGAGTTCGAGCGCAAGTTCATCAACGGACTCAACAAGGCGGGGCTGGCGGCTCAGACCGACGGCACCGTGGTGAAGAGCGAGGCCGCCGTCGCCGCGCCGTCCGAGGACGGCACGACCACCACCACCGCGACCGCCGGCGCGCCCCGGCGCCAGCAGCCCAAGCGGCAGAGCAAGGCCCAGCGCCAGTCGGGTGGCCCGAAGGCGGCCGGAGCCGGTGACGCCGGTGTCGGTGATGTCGAGGCCGCCACGTCCTCGACATCGCTGAGCAAGTCCGACGAGCCACAGGACGCCCCGCCCGCCGCTGCCGGCAAGGCCGCCCCGAAGTCCGGGAACGGCGACCGCGGCAAGGCCCAGTCCGGGCAGCGCAGCAAGGCGCAGTCCGGGCAGCGCAAGGGCCCGCAGCGGCCCAAGTCCCCGTCCAAGAAGTAAGAAGGAGCCCATCCCGTGACGGAAGGCACCACCTCCGCTGCTGCCGAGGGTGCAGACGCCCTGACCCGCCTGGAGCAGGAGGGCGAGATCGCGGCGGACTACCTCGAGGGTCTGCTGGACATCGCCGACCTCGACGGCGACATCGACATGGATGTCGAGGCCGACCGCGCCTCTGTCTCGATCATCAGCGACACCGGCACCCGTGACCTGCAGAAGCTGGTCGGCCGGGACGGCGAGGTGCTGGAGGCGCTGCAGGAGCTCACACGCCTGGCGGTGCACCGGGAAACGGGCGACCGCAGCCGCCTCATGCTGGACGTCGCGGGTTACCGTGCCAGGAAGCGGGCCGAGCTGTCCGAGCTGGGCGCCAAGGCCGCGGCCGAGGCCAGGAGCAGCGGTGAGCCCGTGAAGCTGAGGCCGATGACGCCGTTCGAGCGCAAGGTCGTGCACGACGCGGTCAAGGCCGCGGGCCTGCGCAGCGAGTCCGAGGGCGAGGAGCCGCAGCGCTTCGTCGTCGTGCTTCCCGCCTGAGCGGTCTCACACTCCACCGGCCCCGTCTGTTGCGCAGGCGGGGCCGCGATCTTGTCAGCCTGGTAGTTCTGGTGGTCGGCGCTGAAGGCGCTGATGCGGTACGGAAGGACGGTCCCCGTGACGGAGGCAGCGGAGCTCCCCCCTGCGCCCGAGCAGGCACGTGACGTATTCGGTGATCGCTTCGCGGATGCGGTCCGGTACGCCGAGCTGCTGGCCGAGGCAGGAGTACAGCGCGGGCTCATCGGCCCGCGTGAGGTACCCCGTCTGTGGGAGCGGCACCTGCTGAACTGCGCGGTGCTCTCCGAGGTCGTCCCCGAGGGGGTAACGGTGTGCGACGTCGGCTCGGGCGCGGGTCTGCCGGGCATTCCCCTGGCTTTGGTCCGGGACGATCTGAAGATCACGCTGCTGGAGCCGCTGCTGCGGCGCACCACCTTCCTCACGGAGGTCGTCGAGCTCCTCGGGCTCGACCATGTGACGGTCGTCCGGGGCCGGGCCGAGGAGGTCATGGGCAAGATCCCGCCGGTCCATGTGGTGACCGCCCGGGCCGTCGCCCCGCTGGACCGGCTGGCCACCTGGGGAATTCCCCTGCTGCGCCCGTACGGCGAGATGCTCGCCCTGAAGGGCGATACGGCCGACGAGGAGCTGAAGAGCGCGGCGACCGCTCTGAGCAAGCTCGGCGCGGTGGAGACCTCCATCCTGCATGTGGGTGAGGGCGTCGTGGATCCGCTGTCCACGGTGGTGCGCGTCGAGGTCGGGGAGAGCCCGGGTGGTGTGCGCTTCGCGGCCAAGCGGGCGAAGGCGGCCCGGACGGGGCGGACGCGACGCCGTCGCTGACGCCTCGCGTCATGGGGCGTGATGGTGCCAGTGGCCGGCTCGGATGATCGGGCGTACTCCACACAAGCTGCCCAAACCACGCATGACGGAGTGTCGCGACAGTTCGGCCATGGCTGCTGTGCATCGTGTTTCACGTGAAACGTCGCTCACTGTTGCACGGCATCATCAACCGTGGCCGCGCTGCGGCCCAACCTCGCGACCGCAAGCCGCTTGGTTCACTCGGAGAGGGAACGGAGTTGTCCACAGAGGTGGATTTCTCCACAGAACGTCAGGCCTCACTGGTTCGCGACCCCGATGGCATGGGAGGCTCTGTTCATTGCGAGCCTGAAGTCGAGGAGAGTGAATCCTTGCGGTCCGACGCCAACATCGCGGGACCGATGACCGATCCGGTCCCCGGTCCCCGTACCGAGTCGATGGGGGAGCATGTTTCACGTGAAACACCGCCCCCGATGGACGACACCCCGATCGGTCGTGCTGCCCAACTGGCGGTCGAGGCTCTAGGCCGCGCCGGTGAGGGCCTTCCACGGCCCGAACAGACCCGAGTCATCGTGGTGGCCAACCAGAAGGGTGGCGTGGGCAAGACGACGACGACCGTCAATCTTGCCGCTTCGCTGGCCCTGCACGGCAGCCGTGTCCTGGTGATCGACCTCGATCCCCAGGGCAATGCCTCCACCGCACTGGGTATCGACCACCATGCCGAAGTGCCCTCCATCTACGACGTCTTGGTGGAGAGCAAGCCGCTGGCAGAGGTCGTCCAGCCCGTTCCCGATGTCGAGGGTCTCTTCTGCGCCCCCGCCACGATCGATCTCGCCGGTGCGGAGATCGAGCTGGTGTCCCTGGTGGCCCGCGAGAGCCGGCTGCAGCGGGCGATCCAGGCCTATGAGCAGCCGCTGGACTACATCCTCATCGACTGCCCGCCCTCGCTCGGCCTGCTGACGGTCAATGCGCTGGTCGCCGGGCAGGAGGTCCTCATCCCGATCCAGTGCGAGTACTACGCGCTGGAGGGCCTGGGGCAACTGCTGCGCAATGTCGACCTGGTCCGCGGGCACCTCAACCCCGCTCTGCACGTCTCGACCATCCTGCTCACCATGTACGACGGCCGGACGCGCCTGGCGTCCCAGGTCGCGGAAGAGGTGCGCAGCCACTTCGGTGACGAGGTGCTGCGGACGAGCATTCCTCGTTCCGTCCGTATCTCCGAGGCTCCCAGCTACGGACAGACGGTGCTGACTTACGATCCAGGATCGAGTGGTGCCCTCTCCTACTTCGAGGCGGCACGAGAAATCGCGCTGAAGGGCGTTGGCGTCAGCTATGACCCGACGCGTGCCCACATCGGCGCACAGAGCGACCCGAGCATGGTGGAGGGGATCCAGTGAGTGATCGACGAAGGGGGCTGGGCCGTGGCCTGGGAGCACTGATCCCACCTGCCCCCACAGGAGAGAGGCCGTCGGCTCCGGCGGCGGTCGGGGGTGCTGCCTCCACGTCACCTACGGCCGTTCCGGTGCTGACCGCTGACCGCAGTGATCGCGGGGTGGCCGCGGCGAAGGTGACAGCGCTGCCCTCTGTTTCACGTGAAACAGAGGAAGTACCGACGAGCGGAAGCCCGGAAGCCCCGGCGCCTCCGATGGGTGCCCACTTCGCGGAGATTCCCCTCGACTCCATCGCGCCGAACCCGCGCCAGCCGCGCGAGGTTTTCGACGAGGACGCGCTCGCCGAGCTCGTCACCTCCATCAAGGAGGTCGGCCTCCTCCAGCCCGTCGTCGTACGGCAGCTCGGTCCCGAGCGGTACGAGCTCATCATGGGTGAGCGGCGCTGGCGTGCCTGCCGCGAGGCGGGGCTCGAAGCGATCCCGGCGATCGTGCGGGCCACGGACGACGAGAAGCTCCTTCTGGACGCCCTGCTGGAGAACCTCCACCGGGCGCAGCTGAACCCGCTGGAAGAGGCCGCTGCCTACGACCAGCTGCTGAAGGACTTCAACTGCACTCATGATCAGCTGGCCGACCGCATCGGCCGCTCCCGTCCGCAGGTCTCCAACACGCTGCGACTGCTCAAGCTGCCGGCGGCGGTGCAGAGCCGGGTCGCCGCCGGGGTGCTGTCCGCCGGACACGCTCGGGCGCTGCTGTCGGTCGAGGACCCGGAGGAGCAGAACCGGCTGGCCCGTCGGATCGTGGCCGAGGGGCTCTCGGTGCGGGCCGTCGAGGAGATCGTGCAGCTGATGGGGGCGCGGCCGCAGGCAGCACCGCGGTCCAAGGGCCCCCGTGCCGGGGCTCGGGTCTCTCCGGCCCTGTCGGATCTCGCGACCCGGCTGTCCGATCGCTTCGAGACCCGGGTGAAGGTGGACCTGGGCCAGAAGAAGGGCAAGATCACCGTCGAGTTCGCCTCCATGGAGGATCTGGAGCGGATCCTGGGCACCCTGGCTCCGGGCGAGGGCCCGGTGCTCCAGAACAGCCTCGTGGAGGGCGGGTCGCAGGAGACGGACGACTGAGGCCCCTTGCGCAAGGGACGGCTTCGGTCAGGACGGACGACTTCGATTCGGACGCACGACTTCGATTCGGACGCACGACAGAAGAGGCTCGATGGGGACGGGCCGTGTCCGGTCTATACCGGAACACGGTCCGTCCTTTGCTTTGAGGCGGTATCGATGGAATCGCTTCCTGGATACGATGCGATCGGGTACGGCGCATCCACCCGACAGCACCTCTGGTTGACGGCCGCTCGTGGCATCACGGGCGCAGGAAGCGAGGATCAGCCTTCATGGGCCGTAGGCTCCTACCGCTCACGCTGGACAACCTCCAGGATCTCCCCAAGCGCTGTCGCGCGTGTGTCTTCTGGGAGCTGGATCCCGTCAGTGGCCAAGCCGCGGTGAAGGCAGGCACGCCGGCGCTGGAGAAGGAGGCGTGGATCTCCGCCGTCCTCCTGGACTGGGGTTCCTGCGGCCGAGTGGTCTACGTCGACGATGTACCGGTGGGCTTCGTGCTCTACGCTCCCCCTGCCTATGTGCCGCGTTCCATGGCCTTTCCCACGAGTCCGGTCTCCCCGGACGCGGTGCAGCTGATGACCAGCTTCATCATGCCGGGCTATCAGGGACAGGGCCTGGGGCGCGTGCTGGTCCAGACGGTTGCGAAGGATCTGTTGCGCCGAGGCTTCAAGGCCATCGAGGCCTTCGGGGACGCCCGGTGGAAGGAACCCGCCTGTGTGCTGCCGGCCGACCATCTGCTGGCGGTCGGTTTCAAGACGGTCCGGCATCACCCCGCCCACCCGCGACTGCGGCTGGAACTGCGATCGACCCTCTCCTGGCGGGAAGACGTGGAGATGGCGATCGACCGGCTGCTGGGAGCAGTACAGAAGGAACCGGCGCTCCGGCCGCTGTGAGCGTCGCCCTCCCACACGAATGGGCCGACCCTAGAGGGTCGGCCCATTCGTGTTTCACGTGAAACATGCGCCGTCTGCTCGACGGCCTACCGTGTCACTCGGCGATGAAGTCCTCGAGGTCGCGCAGGATCGCGGCCTTCGGCTTCGCGCCGACGATGGTCTTGGCGACCTCGCCGTGCTGGTAGACGTTCAGCGTCGGGATCGACATGACGCCGTACTTGGCGGCCGTACCCGGGTTCTCGTCGATGTTGAGCTTGACGACCTCGATCTTCTCGCCGTACTCGGCGGCGATCGCCTCGAGGGACGGCGCGATCTGGCGGCAGGGACCGCACCAGGCGGCCCAGAAGTCCACCAGGACGGGCTTGTCGCTCTTGAGGACATCCTCTTCGAAGGAGGAGTCGGTCACGTTCTTCAGGGTGCCTGCCACGGCGGGCTCCTTAACTGATGCGGGCGGTGGGGTGGTTGGGGTCTCAGACGGTGGTCTTCTCGGGCTCGGCCTTCTGCTCGTTGTCCGCGAGGGCAGCGAGGAAGCGCTCGGCGTCGAGAGCGGCGGAGCAGCCGGTGCCGGCCGCGGTGATGGCCTGCCGGTAGGTGTGGTCGACCACGTCACCGGCGCCGAAGACACCGGTGAGGTTGGTGCGGGTGGAGGGCGAGGCGACCTTCAGGTAGCCCTCCTCGTCCAGGTCCAGCTGGCCCTTGAAGAGCTCGGTCCGCGGGTCGTGGCCGATCGCGATGAACAGTCCCGTCACCGGCAGGTCCGAGAGCTCGCCGGTCTTGACGTTGCGCAGCTTCAGGCCGGAGAGCTTCTGCTCACCCTGGATCTCCGCCACCTCGCTGTCCCAGACGAACGTGATCTTCGGGTCGGCGAAGGCGCGCTCCTGCATGGCCTTGGAGGCACGCAGGGTGTCCCGGCGGTGGACGACGGTGACGGACTTGGCGAAGCGGGAGAGGAAGGTGGCCTCCTCCATGGCGGTGTCACCGCCACCGATCACCGCGATGTCCTGCTCCCTGAAGAAGAAGCCGTCACAGGTGGCACACCAGGAGACACCGCGACCGGAGAGGGCGTCCTCGTTCGGCAGACCGAGCTTGCGGTGCTGCGAGCCGGTGGTGACGATCACGGCCTTGGCGCGGTGCACCGTGCCCGAGGTGTCCGTGACGGTCTTGATCTCGCCCGTCAGGTCGACGGCGACGACATCGTCCGGGATCAGCTCGGCACCGAAGCGCTCGGCCTGGGCGCGCATGTTGTCCATGAGCTCGGGGCCCATGATGCCGTCGCGGAAGCCGGGGAAGTTCTCCACCTCGGTGGTGTTCATCAGCGCACCCCCCGCGGTGACGGCGCCCTCGAACACCAGCGGCTTCAGCGACGCGCGGGCGGTGTAGAGCGCCGCCGTGTAGCCGGCAGGCCCGGAGCCGATGATGATCACGTTACGGACGTCGCTCACAGCTTGATTCCTCGTCTCTGGACTGTGGCCTACTGCCGGGGGGAGCCTTGCTCGCTGCTCTCACCCCACCCAACGGATCCTAAGGGGCGTGCATTCCCGGTGCGCTCGGGCACACGGAGCTACCTCGATGGAGGGAGTACCGCGCAGCGCGACGAGCAGGCGTTCGGCCTCAGGAACGCGTGTAGGAGCGCGAGAGCAGAACCTTGGCGGCGGCCGAGGAGCGGTGGACACACGTCGCGTCGACGACGTAGGCCGTGACGTGGGTGCTGCTTCCGGAGGCGTCGGGCAGCACCAGAAGATAGGCGTCCTTGCCGCCGTAGGAGCCCGCCTCGGCGGCGAGCGGCATCGCGCTGCTCCCCAGGCCTTCCAGGACGCACGGGGGAACCGAGACGGTGGGCGCGCTCTTGAGGATGTTCGGCTTGTCGGTACCCGGGTCCGAGCCCGCACCGAAGCTGTGCGGCGCGTGGGTGGTGCCCTGTGTCTTCTGGGCCCTGTCGAGGAGATTCGTGACCCGGTTCTTGAGCGTCCCCTCCGAGAAGGTGTCCGCGGAGGCGCTCGACCGGCCGTGAGCTGTGGTGTCGGACCCCTTGTCGTCGTGCCGGGATGTCAGCATCACGGACGCGACGCCCAGGGCGGCGACGGTGAGGGCGGTGCCGAGGGCGGCGACCCTACGGCGCCCGCGACGGGTGCGGGTCTTGCGGCCCGGCCCGGTGCCGTCGGTGCCAGCGCGGCCCGCCGGACGGTCCGGGGCCGATGTTTCACGTGAAACGAGCGCATGATCGCCGTCGCCGTCGCCGTCGCCGTCGCCGTGGTCCTGGCCGGCCCGGTCGATGGTGGTGCCGCCAGCGCGTTCGGCGGCGAGAGCCGCGTCGATCCGCTCCGCGACGTCACGGGGCATCTCCAGGGGCTCCACCGGGGCCTCGAGCAGCCCTCGGATCTCCTCCAGCGACTCATGGACGTCGGCGCACGGGTGGCACTCGTCCAGGTGCCGGAGCAGTTCATCGGCCCGGGAGGGAGGGAGCAGGCCTTCGGTGAGGTCGGAGATCTCGGTGACGTCCGGGTGCCCGGCCGTATCCGTCGTGAATGTCACGCTCGCCCACCTCCGCCCTTCACAGCAGCTGAATCATGTGGCCCGGTGTCCTGGGCACCTCTGTTCCGGGGTGCCGCTGCTGGTGGGACGGATGTCCCCTGCGCCCGGTTCCGTCCCGTACCCGGCTCTTTCTCGTCTTTCTCGCCGGGTCCGTCCGGTCGCAAATGGGTGAGCAACGGCAGGAGCCTGGCTCTGCCCCTGGCACAGCGGCTCTTCACTGTTCCGGTCGGCACGTCGAGGATGCGGGCGGCCTCGGCGACGGGATAGCCCTGCATGTCCACGAGCACCAGGGCGGCCCGCTGGTCGGGCGGGAGGGTGCCCAGCGCCTCGACGAGCTGCCGCTGCACGTCGTTGCGCTCGGCGGGCGCCGAGGCCGACTCGTGCGGCTCCAGGAGGTGCTCCAGCCGCTCGGTGTCGTCCACCGGAGAGGTCTTCCGGGTGGCAGCCTTGCGGGCCCGGTCCAGGCAGGCGTTCACCGTGATCCGGTGCAGCCAGGTCGTGACGGCCGACTGGCCGCGGAAGGTGTGGGCGGCGCGGTAGGCGGAGACGAACGCGTCCTGCACGGCGTCGGCGGCCTCCTCACGGTCCCCCAGCGTCCGCAGAGCGACCGCCCAGAGCCGGTCCCGGTGCCGCCGCACAAGCTCGCCGAAGGCATCGGGGTCGCCTTCGACATGCCGGGTCAGAAGTTCATGGTCGGAGACGCCTTCGAGACCCTGCGGCATGCACCTTCACCCCCTCGCCCGACGACCACCGTCAGTTGACGGTGAGATCTGTTCAGGTGGTCACCTTGATGTCCGCCACTCTGGCCCGGTAGGTGCCGTCCGTCTGCAACGGCAGCTTCGTGAGCCAGACCAGGAGGTAGCGCGTCGTGAGAGGGCGAGCGGGCTTGAGTGTCACACTCGTGCCGGAACCCGAGGCGACCTTGGCATACCTTCCGAAGGATGTCGGCTCCGCACCCTGGTCTCCACTCGCGGCACGCAGTTCGACGGACGTCGACCCGACGAACGAGACGGTCACCTTGCCGACCTGCTGGACCTTGCCGAGATCGAGAATGACGCCCAGCCCGGACTTCAGTCTCCCGAAGTCCGCACTCGTGTAGTAGTCGGTCTGCCAGTACGAATTCGGATCACCGTCAGTCACCTTGCCGGTGTCGGACGGCTTCTCGGAGCCGTCTCCGAACGGGTCGAAGTCATGGACGCCGCTGATGGCGATCGGCTGGGCCGGCTTCGGCTGCTGCTTGTTCTTGTTGCCGCCGTCCTGCGTCTGCGTCTGGCTGTCCTTGGTGGAGTTGCCGCCCTGGTCCATCAGGGCGTCGGCGAGCTGCCAGCTGCCCAGGCCGAGCGCGGCGATGAGGAGAGCGGAGACGGCCCACTTCAAGGCCTTGCCGGTGCGGCTCTGCAGCGCGGGCGGCGGCGCCGGGACAGGCTGGCCGGCACCGGGGTGCGGGGCCGGGCGCCCGTATGTGCCCTGCTGGTAGGACGTGCCCTGGTACTCCGGCGGTGTGGTGAACGAGGGCTCCGGCGGACGGATCCGCGGCATCTCACCGATCGCCTTGACCAGTTCCTCCGGAGTGGTGCACGGAGACTCGTGGCGGGAGGCGGTGGCACCGTCGTTGGCGAGGGCGCGCATGGAGAGCTCGGACAGACCCCGATGGATACCGGCACGCACCTGGTCCGGGGCGATGAGCCCGATGTCCTTGGGCAGGCCGGTCAGACCGTAGGCGTCGTTCTCGTACGGCCAGCGCTGCGTGAGCGCCGCGTACAGCAGGGCGCCGATCGCCTCGGTGTCGGTGCGCTGCGGGGTGTCGGAGCTGATGCCGCGCAGCGCGGCGTTCACGGCGAGGCCGCGGATGCGCCACTGGCCGGTGGAGGCGCGCAGCACGGCGTTGGGGTTCAGGCGCAGATGCGCGAGGCCCTCGCGGTGCGCCGCGGCCATGGCGGAGGCGACCTGGCTGACCAACTGGTAGGCGTCGTGCGGCTCCAGCGGCCCGGCGGACAGCAGCGTCGTCAGTTCGACGGCGTCCGGCAGCCATTCGTGGACGACGTAGACGAGATCGTTCTCCTCGACGGCGTCGAGGACCTGGACGAAGCGGGGGTCGCCCAGCAGGGCGGACGAGCGGGCCGCGGCCAGCACGGCGCGGGCGCGGCTGTGGTCCGCGGGCAGGACGTGCACGCCGACGGCACGGCGGAGTTTCTCGTCCACCGCGCGCCAACTGCTGAATCCGTCCAGACGGGTGACGCACTCCTCGAGGCGGTAGCGTCTGGCCAGCTTGTGACCGCTGTGCAGTTCAGGCGGTGAGGCCTTCCTTCCGGGACGCTCGGTCCCGGCGTTCCCCTGTGCCTCGTCGTTGTCCGTGTCCCGCTCCCGGTTCTGGGCCACCCCGTCGGCCGTGGACTGGTCCGCCTCGGCGGTCAGCGACTTGTCGCCGCTGTTGTCTGCCACGTCGACGGCAGCCGTGCTCCGTTCCGCCACCGTCGCTCCTGCCTCCCCATCCATCGCGCGCTGTCCGACGCCGAAACCAATTGTGCCCACAGTCCGCTGCTATGCACGACACACAGCTGCGGACGATGGTTGTGCGTGTACCCCCGCCTCAACGTCCCAGACGGCCACGGACCATGCCGACGAGCGAGTTGAGTTCCTCGATGCGCATCCGCCGGGCGGCGACGAAGAAGACGCCCAGCAGCAGGGCCCCGCCGGCCAGCAGCGCGGCGAACGATCCGACGACGCCCTGGCCGAGGGCGTGGCCGATGGCGTAGCAGGCCGCGCCGCTGAGCAGCGCCGCCGGGACCGCCGCGATGCACAGCCGGGTGTACGTCCGCATCACGCGCGCCCCGTCGAGGTCCCCGCCGAGCCGCTTGCGCAGCCGGTTCCAGGCGACGCCCACACCGATGGCGTAGGCGAGACCGTAGGCGGCGGACATGCCGATCACGGCCCAGCGGGCCGGAAGCAGGTAGTAACACAGGACCGAGGCGCCCGCGTTGACCGCGGCCACGATGACCGTGTTGTAGAAGGGCGTGCGGGTGTCCTCGTAGGCGTAGAAGGCGCGCAGGACGACGTACTGCACGGAGTACGGGATGAGGCCGAGGCCGAAGGCCATCAGCATGTAGCCCGTGTTCGTGGCGGCGCCGGTGCCGGCGGAGCCGAAGATCAGCGTACAGATCGGGACGCCGATGGCGACGAAGGCGAAAGCGACCGGAACGATCGCGACGGCCGTGGTGCGCAGGCCCTGTGAGATGTCGTCGCGGACGGCGCCGGCGTCACCCTCGTGGGCCGAGCGGGAGATCCGCGGCAGCAGGGCCGCCATCAGGGAGACGGTGATGATGGCCTGCGGCAGGCCCCAGATCAGCTGGGCGTTGGCGTAGGCGGCGAAGCCGGTTCCGTCCATGTGGGCATGCTTGCCCGACGACGTGGACAGCTGGGTGACGACGAGCGCGCCGGCCTGGTTCGCGAGGACGAACAGCACGGTCCACTTGGCCAGCGTCATGGCCTTGCCCAGGCCGTGTCCTCGCCAGTCGAACCGCGGACGCAACCGGAATCCGGACTCGCGCAGGTACGGGATCATCGCCAGGGCCTGCACCACCATGCCGAGCAGGACGCCGACGCCGAGCAGCCGCTGTCCTTCGGGCGGAATGTTGGTGACCTTCATCCCGGAGTGCGCGGCGCTGCCGTACACCCAGATGAACGTGCCGAGCGTGATGATGATGACGATGTTGTTCAGCACCGGCGTCCACATCATCGCGCCGAACTTCCCGCGCGCGTTGAGGACCTGTCCCATGACCACGTGGATGCCCATGAAGAAGATCGAGGGCAGGAAGTACCGGACGAAGGTGACACCGACCTCGTTCGCCGCCGGGTCGCCGGCGACGGAGTCGGACAGCAGGCGGATCAGGTAGGGAGCCCCGAGCACGGCGACCACCGTGAGCACGCCGAGGGCCACCATGACCAGCGTCAGGAGCCGGTTGGCGTAGGCCTCGCCGCCGTCCTCGTCCTCCTTCATGGAGCGGACGAGCTGTGGGACGAAGACCGAGTTGAGGCCGCCGCCGACCGTCAGGATGTAGATCATGGTCGGCAGCTGGTAGGCGACCTGGAAGGTGTCGCCGAGCAGGCCGATGCCCAGCGCCGAAGCGATCAGCGCGGAACGGATGAACCCGGTGAGGCGGGAGACCAGGGTGCCCGCCGCCATCACCGCGCTCGACTTCAGCAGGCCCGAGGCCTTTCCGCCCTTCTTCGCCGCAGCGGGCGCGGGGGCGGCCGCGGAGGGCGCAGTGACGATACCGGTGCCTGTCGGGGCCGGAGCGGGGCCGGGGACCGAGGGAGCGTCCATGGACGGGCGCCCGCCCATCCCCTGCGGGGTCTGGTAGCCGTGCGGACCGGAGGGCGGGGCCTGGTAGCCGCTCTGCCGGGGGTCGTAGCCCTGCGTCCCGGGGTTCTGGTAGCTGGCCTGACGCGGGTCCTGGTAGCCGCCCTGCTGCTGGTCGCGGAAGAGGTGGGCGAAGGCGTCCGGTTCGTGGTGCCCCTCGCCGGAGTGGCTGACCAGGTCGTCGACGCCCACGAACTGCGTGGTGCGGGGGTCCTCGCCGTACGGCAGGTACTGGGTGGGGCCGGACGGCTCCGGCGGCGGGGTCTGCGCCCAGACACGCGGGTCGGGGGCGTACGGCGACGGCTGCGGGCTGCCGTACAGCGGCTGCTGCGCCCCGTATGCGCCCGCAGGGGGCGGCGGGTGCGCGGCACGGTCGTACAGCGCCTCGCCGACCGGGTCCTGAGCGGTCAGGTCCTGCGCCCGGTAGGGGTCCTCGGTGTAGGCGTCCTGGAGGTACATGTCCGCCGGGGGCTGCTGCGGCATCTGACCGTGTTCGGGGGGCGGTGCGTCGTGGTGACCCGAGCCGCCCACGGCCTGGCCGCGGTCACCGTCGTACGGCGCGTTCATGCTTACCCCACCTCATCGTCCCGGGCCCTCCGGGCCACGACATCCTCAACGGTCCACCTTCTCACCCGTGCCGGACGGGTCGGCGCTTTCCGCTGCGGTGTCCGGTGCCGGGTCACTCGCCTGCTCCGGGGCGTCTGCCCGAGAACGGGATCCCGACTCTTCCGTGAGACGCTCGGCAGGGGTCTCGGGGTTCTCCGGTCCGTCTGTCTCCGGTCCGGCCGCGTTCGAGGCGGACTCGTCGAGGACGCCGGAGCCGTCCTCGGCGTCCTCGGCGTCCCCGGCGTCCTCGGCGTCCTCGGCGTCCTCGGTCTCCTGCGCGTCCTCCTCCTTCTCCCTGGCCGCCGCCCGCTTGCGCTGGGTGTACATGCGGAAGCCGGCGAGGACGAGGAGCAGCACGCCGCCCCCGATGACCAGCATCACGGTGGCGGTGATCTCGGTGACCTTCACGTCGAAGGTGACGGGTGCGCCGTACACCTGGCCGTCCTGTGTGTACAGCTGGGCGATCACCGTGACGGGACCGTTGGCGTTGGCCGACGTGGTGAACTTCACGGACTGGGTGTGGCCGCCGGAGACCGCCACTTGCTGCTCCGAGTAGGCCTCGCCGCCGATCTTGAGGCGGGTGGGGTTGGTGGAGGTGAGCCGCAGCACCAGATGGTCGACGCCCTGCACCAGATTGTTCTGCACGGTCACGGGGATCGTGGCGCTGTGGCCGGAGAGCTTCGTCTCCGACTTGTCGATCAGCTTGACCTCGTCGGCGAGGTCGTCGAGGTAGGCCTCCACCCCGCCCCGGAAGGTCTCCGCCGCGCTCTTGCGGCCCCGCCACGATGTGGACATCTCGCGGTTCATGGCCCGCCCGAACGGCGTGACGACCCGGGACTGGTCGGTGAGCACGACCTTGAAGTTGTCGACCTTGTCCTGCGTCCTGGCGATCATCGCGAAGGCGGAGTGCCGGAGCTCACGCTTGCGCAGCGAGGAGGGGTAGTCCGAGGCCGGCGGGATCCTGGTCGTGGCCTCGGGGTCCGGCTTGGCCTTGGCCGCCGCGGCCAGGTTCTGGGGCTGGGACCAGGTGCTCTGCTGGAGCGCGGTCAGGGCCTGCGCCATGACCTGTGCCTGGCTCGCGCTGGGCATGCGCTGCGGGGCGACGACGACGCTGCGCTGCTTGCTCGTCTGGTTGTTCAGCGCGAGGCTCTGGGCCAGGAAACGCTGCACGGCGAGCGTGCCGGCGCCGGCACGCGTCATGTCACCCTCGAACGCCGTCGACATCCGGGCGTCGGTGACGACGGCCGTGGTGCCCCCGCCGACCGGCCGGGCCGCGGAGGGCGTGTAGGTCAGGGCGTCGGACTCCTGGATGCTGTCGCTGCGCGCGATGACCTTGTCCGCGCCCGCGGAGGTGGCGACCCTGACGATCGCCGGGTCGACGGCACCGTCCACCGGCCAGGCGAAGTCCGTGTCGGGCTTCACGTGCAGCACGGTCTCCACCGTGCTGCCGGCGACATCGGTGGCGTCCTTGAGCTGGCTCAGCGATCCGGTGACGCTCGTGCCGTTGTGGGCGAGGGAGGCCAGGTCCGGGTCGGCGAAGGGCAGCGCCACGACTTCCTTGCCCGCCACCGCCTGCTGGAGCTCGGCGAGCCACTGCTTGGCCACGGCCTGGTGGGTCCCGGCGACCGGCGTGGAGCCGGCCTTCGGCTGGACGCGGTAGTTGCGCGTCATGGCGTCGACGGACGCCAGCAGGTCCGGGTCGATCACCCAGGTGACGTCGAGGTCCTTGCCCAGGGTCAGCATGCGCTCCAGCCGGCCGCCGGGGGCGATCTCCTTGGCGAGGTCGTCGTTGAGGAAAACCGGGGTCTGCTGCGCGCCGGGGCCCGTCTCCGCCGTCATGTGGGCGGCGGACACCAGCGGCCACAGAAACGTCGTCTTCGTCTTCGTGTCCGCTTCGTCTGCCTGCCAGGGCAGGAAGGTGTGCTGGATGCCCAGCACCTGCTCCCATGGCTGCGCGGACGTCTGGCCGGAGAGCGAGACGGAGAACTCGTAGACCCCGTCCGCGCCCAGGTTCAGCTTGTCGACCGGCACGGAGATGCTGAAGTGCTCGGCGACGCCGGGGGCGAGCTCGGAGAACTTCTGGGCGTACTTGTCGTCGATCTCCGGTCCGTCGGCGCCGGGTACGAAATCGGTCCGCCGCGCGACGTCGTCGATCGCGGAGCGGGTGCCCAGTTCCTGGCCGACGCGCAGACCCACGTGAGCGTCGGTGACCGCCTGCTTGCCGGTGTTCGTCACGGTGCCCGAGACGGTCAGTGTGTCGTCGTCCGAGGGTGCGCTGGGGCTGAGCGCGTCGAGGGAGACGGCCACCGTGCGCGAGCCGGAGGCGGCCCGGAGCGAGTCCTGGCCGGTGGCGTGCGCACTGGGAGCGGCCGAGAACTGGAGCAGACCGGCCAGCAGGGGCGCCCCGGCGAGCAGTGCCCCGGCCCGCCGCAGCAGGCGGCGGGCAGGTGAGGGACTGGTCCCCTGGAAGTCTGCCGCCTCGGCCACGCGCTCGCCCGTCCCTCGTCGTCGTCAGTGGTCGTCGGAATGTGCGTCCACGCATGGTAACGATGCGCGCCGAGGGTAAGTGCCGCGGAGGCGGCCACAAGATCGGTGGCGGGGCGCGGGTGCCCTGGATATGCGCCTATCCGGGGATGCTGTTCAGTACGTCACAAAGACGAGGCTTGTGCACGGCGGAGAGGTGGGCGTGGTGCCGGCTGCTGGGCAAGGGAATGAGGAGAAGCCGGGTGCCCGTACACGTCGCCGTGGTCGGGTGCCTTATGTCGCGGCGGCCCGGCGCCCAGGACACGTACCCTTTTCTGTTGTGCCGAACGCCAACGATGACACTTCCTCTGCCCTGAGCCAGGTGCAGCAGCGCGCGGTGAGCGAACTGCTGCGAGTGGCCCCCGTCGCCGACGACCTCGCGCGCCGCTTCCAGGAGGCCGGGTTCTCGCTCGCCCTGGTCGGCGGCTCGGTCCGGGACGCGCTGCTCGGCCGGCTCGGCAACGACCTGGACTTCACGACCGACGCCCGTCCCGAGGACGTCCTGAAGATCGTGCGGCCCTGGGCGGACGCGGTGTGGGACGTGGGCATCGCCTTCGGCACGGTCGGGGTCCAGAAGCAGGCCCGGGTCCAGGACGCCGACCGGTCCTTTCAGATCGAGGTCACGACCTACCGGTCCGAGGCCTACGACCGCACCTCGCGCAAGCCTGAGGTGTCGTACGGCGACTCCATCGAGGAGGACCTCGTCCGGCGTGACTTCACCGTCAACGCGATGGCGGTCGCCCTGCCGGAGAAGAGGTTCATCGACCCGCACGGTGGCCTGGAGGACCTCGCGGCGCGCGTGCTGCGCACCCCTGGAACGCCCGAGGAGTCCTTCTCCGACGACCCGCTGCGCATGATGCGGGCCGCGCGTTTCGCCGCCCAGCTCGACTTCGACGTCGCCCCGGAGGTCGTCACGGCGATGAAGGAGATGGCCGGGCGCATCGAGATCGTCTCCGCCGAACGCGTACGGGACGAGCTCAACAAGCTGATCCTGTCCACCCACCCGCGCAAGGGCCTGGCCCTTCTCGTCGACACGGGGATCGCCGACCGGGTGCTGCCCGAGCTGCCGGCCCTGCGCCTGGAGAGCGACGAGCACCACCGGCACAAGGACGTCTACGACCACACCCTGATCGTCCTGGAGCAGGCGATCGCCTTGGAGGAGAACGGCCCCGACCTCGCGCTGCGGCTGGCCGCGCTGCTGCATGACATCGGCAAGCCGCGCACCCGGCGCTTCGAGAAGGACGGCCGGGTCTCCTTCCATCACCATGAGGTGGTCGGCGCGAAGATGACCAAGAAGCGCATGACCGCCCTGAAGTACTCCAATGAGCTGGTGAAGGACGTCTCCCGTCTCGTCGAGCTGCACCTGCGGTTCCACGGCTACGGCACCAGCGGGTGGACGGACTCCGCCGTCCGCCGTTACGTCCGCGATGCCGGACCTCTCCTCGACCGCCTCCACAAGCTGACCCGCTCCGACTGCACCACGCGCAACAAGCGCAAGGCGACCGCTCTCTCCCGTGCCTACGACGGTCTGGAGAAGCGCATCGCCCAGTTGCAGGAGCAGGAGGAGCTGGACGCGATCCGCCCGGACCTGGACGGCAACCAGATCATGGAGATCCTGGGTATCAAGCCAGGGCCGGCCGTCGGCCGCGCCTACAAGCACATGCTGGAGCTCCGCCTGGAGAACGGCCCGATGGAGCACGACGTGGCGGTCGCGGCCCTGAAGGAATGGTGGGCCGAGCAGGGCTGAGTCATGCAGTGGGGTCATGTTTCACGTGAAACATGACCCCGGGACGCGAGAGGGGCGACGTTTCACGTGAAACGTCGCCCCTCCGTCATGAGCCGAGTGGGTGCTACTTGCTTTCCTTCAGGCAGAGCACCACGTCGTGACCGCCGCCGTACTGGACATAGGAGATCGTCGCGTCGGTGACGGCCTGGCACTTGTCCTGGTCGGTGGAGCCGTCGAACTTCTGGACCACCTTGTACTGCGCGTCACCGGACGAGCAGTCGACTTCCTTGAGGTCCGGATCGGTCATCGTGCCGTTGTTGTGCATGCACGCGCCCACCGAGGTGGTCTCCGCGTCGTCGCGCCCCAGGAACCAGCCCAGCCCGAGAGCGCCGCCGAACTTCAGCAGGGCGACGATGACGGCGACGAGGATGCCGCCCACGATGCGCAGCGTCTTCTTGCCACCGCGCCTCGTCGGCGCGGGCGGCGGCGGAACCGGCACGCCCTGCTGCTGCGGGAACGGGGCGTAGGGCTGCTGCTGCGGGGGGTAGGACTGGCCGGGCTGCTGCCCCATCGGAGCGGAGGGCGCCTGGGCGTACGGGTTCTGGCCCTGGGGCGGCGGAGTGGTCACGTGGGAGTCCCCCTGGAACGTAGGCAGGATGACGCGGACATGGCGTCGAAATAAGACGCACGTAAGCTACAGCCCGCCAGTGACAACCCCGTACTCCGTAGGGGGTCTGTGTCATTGATGTGACACTTACTGGCGTTCAAACCAGGCCATAGCCCCCGCAACGACCCCGTAGATCACGGCCACCGTGACCACGAGCACGGCCGAACGGCCGTCCGGCGGCAGCATCAGGGCGGCGACGCCCGCGGCGCCCACGAAGGCGGCGTTGAACAACACGTCGTACACGGAGAAGATCCGGCCACGGAAGCCGTCCTCGATCACCGACTGCACGATCGTGTCCGTGGCGATCTTCGCTCCCTGGGTGGTCAGCCCCAGGACGAAGGCGGTGACCAGCAGCGGGCCGGTGGCGAACGGAAGGCCGAGGGCGGCCTCCAGAACGGCGGCCGAGCCGGCGCACACGGCGATCCAGCGGGCCGGGCCCAGCCGTCCCGCCGCCCAGGGGGTCACGACCGCCGCGGCGAAGAACCCGGCACCGGAGAAGCCCAGCGCCAGCCCGAGCAGGCGCAGGCCCTCACCGGTGCCGGACGTCAGGCCGTAGCGGCACAGCATCAGCACCATGACCGTCAGCGCGCCGTAGCAGAACCGCATCAGCGTCATCGAGGCCAGCGCCCGGGCCGCCGCCCTGCGGGGCGGCGCCGCGAGATGGCGTACGCCGGCCGCCAGCTCACGTGCGGTTCCGGTCAGCGCGGCGCCCAGCCGCGGCCGCGCCGGGCCGCGGTCGGGACCGAGCAGCTCCGGCGCCATGAGCAGCGACACGAGGGCCGAGCACAGATAGAGGACGGCGCCGAGCAGCACCACGGCCGCGTCGGAGTCCGCACCCGCCAGGCGCACGAGGAAGGCGAGCCCGCCGCCCGCGAAGGCGGCCAGGGAGCCCGCCGTCGGCGACAGGGAGTTGGCCATCACCAGCCGCTCGGCGTCGACCACCCGTGGCAGCGCCGCGGACAGCCCCGCGAGGACGAAGCGATTGACGGCGGTGACGCACAGAGCCGAGACGTAGAACAGCCGATCGGGGACGGCGGCCACCATCAGCACGGCCGTCGCCGCCGCCATCACCGCGCGCACCAGATTGCCGTAGAGGAAGACCTGACGGCGCCGCCAGCGGTCCAGCAGAACCCCGGCGAAGGGGCCGACCAGGGAGTACGGCAGCAGCAGCACCGCCATCGCCGAGGCGACCGCGGCGGCCGAGGCCTGATGCTCCGGGGAGAAGACGACGTAGGTGGCGAGCGCGACCTGGTACACGCCGTCTGCCTCCTGGGAGAGGAGCCGTATGGCGAGAAGGCGCCGGAAATCCTTGAAGCGCAGCAGGACGCGCAGGTCACGGACGACGGCCATGAGGCACAGCCTCACATACGGGAAGGGTCCCCGGGTCCGGTACGCGTGGCGTACCCGGCCCGGGGACCCAACAGCCCTGGCAGGAGCGGTTTTTCAGCGCTCGACGTCGCCGCGGATGAACTTCTCCACGTTCTCGCGGGCCTCGTCGTCGAAGTACTGGACCGGCGGGGACTTCATGAAGTACGAGGACGCCGACAGGATCGGGCCGCCGATGCCCCGGTCCTTGGCGATCTTCGCGGCGCGCAGGGCGTCGATGATGACACCGGCGGAGTTCGGGGAGTCCCAGACCTCGAGCTTGTACTCCAGGTTCAGCGGAACGTCACCGAAGGCGCGGCCCTCGAGGCGGACGTAGGCCCACTTGCGGTCGTCGAGCCAGGCCACGTAGTCGGACGGGCCGATGTGGACGTTCTTCTCGCCGAGGTCCCGGTCGGGGATCTGGGAGGTGACGGCCTGGGTCTTGGAGATCTTCTTGGACTCCAGGCGCTCACGCTCGAGCATGTTCTTGAAGTCCATGTTGCCGCCGACGTTCAGCTGCATCGTGCGGTCCAGGATGACGCCGCGGTCCTCGAACAGCTTCGCCATGACACGGTGCGTGATGGTGGCGCCGACCTGGGACTTGATGTCGTCACCGACGATCGGCACGCCCGCCTCGGTGAACTTGTCCGCCCACTCCTTGGTGCCGGCGATGAAGACCGGGAGGGCGTTGACGAAGGCGACCTTGGCGTCGATGGCGCACTGGGCGTAGAACTTCGCCGCGTCCTCGGAGCCGACCGGCAGGTAGCAGACCAGGACGTCGACCTGCTTGTCCTTGAGGACCTGGACGATGTCGACCGGCTCCTCGGCGGACTCCTCGATGGTCTGGCGGTAGTACTTGCCGAGACCGTCCAGGGTGTGGCCGCGCTGGACCGTCACACCGGTGGAGGGGACGTCGCAGATCTTGATGGTGTTGTTCTCCGACGCGCCGATGGCGTCCGCGAGGTCCAGACCGACCTTCTTCGCGTCGACGTCGAAGGCGGCGACGAACTCGACGTCCCGCACGTGGTAGTCGCCGAACTGCACGTGCATGAGGCCCGGGACCTTGGAGGCCGGGTCGGCGTCCTTGTAGTACTCGACGCCCTGCACCAGCGATGCGGCGCAGTTGCCCACGCCGACGATGGCTACGCGAACCGAACCCATTCCGGTTGCTCCCTGTGTGTACTCGGTGAAGCCCCGACGGGACCTCACGTGGCGGTGTCGCCGGGCGTATCCGGCCGGGAAGGATCCCCGGTCCGGGGCAGGCCGCCCGTCGCTCCATTGGTGGTGTCCTGCTGAGCGGTCCCCCCGGTGGCGGAACCCTTCAGGTCCCGTCCGGCCCGCTCGCTCTCGATGAGCTCGTTCAGCCAGCGCACTTCGCGCTCCACGGACTCCATCCCGTGGCGCTGGAGCTCGAGGGTGTAGTCGTCGAGGCGCTCCCGGGTGCGCGCGAGGGAGGCGCGCATCTTCTCCAGGCGCTCCTCCAGCCGACTGCGGCGGCCCTCGAGCACGCGCATGCGTACGTCGCGCGACGTCTGCCCGAAGAAGGCGAAGCGCGCGGCGAAGTGCTCGTCGTCGTACGTGTCGGGGCCCGTCTGGGAGAGCAGCTCCTCGAAGTGCTCCTTACCTTCTGCCGTCAACCGGTAGACGATCTTGGCGCGACGCCCCGCGAGCGCGGCGGCGACGGTGTCCTCGGCGGTGCTCCCCGGCTCCTCGATCAACCAGCCGTTCGCGACCAGCGTCTTGAGGCAGGGGTAGAGCGTCCCGTAGCTGAACGCACGGAACACACCCAGTGACGTATTGAGTCGTTTGCGCAGCTCATAGCCGTGCATCGGGGACTCGCGGAGCAGGCCGAGTACGGCGAACTCGAGGATTCCGGAACGCCGGCCCACTGTCGCCTCCTCTCTGCCGCGACCCGGTGGTGGCGGGCCACTCCGGGTGCCGTGACGGTCTTTATGTCGCCCTGATGTATCGACTCGATACATCACGACGATAGAACGGCGCTGCGCATGCGACAAGAGGTGACATGGTGAGCGGGATCACATCACTGTTTCGGTGGAGGCAAGTTGCCTGATTTGGGGTGAACTTCGGGACCCGGTGGGTTTTGGCGGTGCGTAGTCTGTGCGCCATGCAGACCGCCGGGAACCGAGTGACGCCTGGGGACGTCCTCGTCCCTGGTGCAGTACGGGTGAATGCGCGACCGACCACATCCGTACTTCGGGGGGACCGGAAACCAGCCGCCGTTTCCAGGCGCGCAAGGGTGCGCCTGCCCGAGGAGTAGTCGTTCGATGAGCGAGCACCGTCGCAAACCGCCGCAGCCGCAGGGAGGCGGACGTGCCGCGGCCCGACGCGGCCAGTCCGGTTCGTCCTCCGGCCGCCGTGCGGCACCGCGAGGCGCCACCGGGTCACCTGCAGACTCCTATGGGTCCACGTCCTACGGGTCGGGCTCGTACGGTGCGGGGGGTGAGGGCCGCCCGTACGGCGGGCGCGCCGAGGCCCGCCGGGCCGCGCAGAGAGGCGGTGGCCGGCGCAGAGGGGGCGGCCCCGGCGGCCCGAACGGGCCGGGGCGCGGCCGGGGGCGGACGGCTCCCCCCGCCAGGAAGCGGTTCATCGACTACCCGCGGGCGGGCAAGTACGGCTGGCGCCGCTGGGTGCCTTCCTGGAAGCTGGTCTCGGGACTGTTCATCGGCTTCATCGGGAGCCTCGTGGCAGTGGCGGGCATCGGGTACGCCATGGTGAGCGTGCCCAACGTCGCCCAGACCGCGACGGCGCAGAACAACGTCTACCTCTGGTCCGACGGAACGCCGATGGTCGCGACGGGCGGTGAGACGAACCGCCAGATCGTCAACCTCTCGCAGATCCCCGAGGCGATGCGCTGGGCGGTCATCTCGCAGGAGAACAAGACCTTCTACACCGACAGCGGCATCGACCCCAAGGGCATCGCCCGTGCGGTCTTCAACATGGCCACCGGTGGTCAGACGCAGGGTGGTTCCACGATCACCCAGCAGTACGTCAAGAACGCGCGCCTGGACGACCAGTCGCAGACGGTCTCCCGCAAGTTCAAGGAGATCTTCATCTCGATCAAGGTGGGCGCCACCGTCAAGAAGGACGACATCCTGGCCGGCTACCTGAACTCGGCGTACTACGGCCGGGGGGCGTACGGCATCCAGGCGGCCGCGCGCGCGTACTTCAACAAGGACGCCATCCAGCTGAACCCGGGCGAGTGCGCCTTCCTCGCGGCGATGCTCAAGGGCGCCACGTACTACGACCCGGCCGGCTCCGTGTCCATCGACCCGGCCGCCACGCCCCAGGCCAACGCCAAGCGCGCCACGGCACAGATGCAGGACACTCTGGACAAGATGGTCAAGTACGGCCATCTGGGCGCCGCCGAACGGGCCAAGTACACCAAGCTCCCGCACTGGGAGAACCCGCGGTCCAACACCAGGCTGAGCGGTCAGATCGGCTACCTCGTCGACCTGGCCAACAGCTACCTGGTCGCCCACAGCGACGAGACGCACATCACCCAGGAGCAGTTGCAGCTGGGCGGCTACAGGATCAAGACGACCTTCGACAAGAAGAAGGTCAACGAGCTCAAGAGCGCGGTCGAGAAGGTCCAGAAGGCCAACATCAAGCCGAAGGAGCGTCCGGACACCGACACCCACGTCCAGTTCGGCGGGGCCTCGGTGGACCCGGCCACGGGGGCCATCAAGGCGATCTACGGCGGTGAGGACTGGACGAAGCACTTCACCGACAACGCCGACGCCACCGGCGCGCAGGTGGGTTCGACCTTCAAGCCGTTCGTGCTGGCGGCGGCCATGCGGGACGGTGTCCGCGACCCGCACAAGGACCCGGTACAGGCGCAGGACGAACGCACCCAGGTCTCGCCCAAGAGCCGCTTCAGCGGCAAGAACAAGCTCAAGATCAAGGACTACGACGGGACGGTCTGGAAGAACGAGGAGGGAAAGGAGTGGAACCAGACCAACGACGGCAATGAGTCCTACGGGACCCCGCCGAACTACATGATCGATCTGCGCGAGGCGATGCGGGAGTCGGTGAACTCCGCGTTCGTCCAGCTCGGCATGGACGTGGGTCTGGAGAAGGTCAAGCAGGCGGCCCTGGACGCGGGACTGAAGGAGGACAGCCTGGCCGGCACCAGCTACCCCTCCTTCTCCATCGGCATCTCCGACCCCAGCGCGATCCGCATGGCCGGCGCCTACGCCACGTTCGCGGCCAGCGGCAAGCAGAACGACCCGTTCTCCGTCCTGGAGGTCAACAACAAGGACGGGCAGGTCTACGAGCACAGGAGCAGCACGAAGCAGGCCTTCACCGCGGCGGTCGCCGACAATGTGACGGACGTCCTCAAGACCGTGGTCGAGAAGGGAACGGGTACCAACGCCCAGCTGCCCGGGCGGGAGGTGGCCGGCAAGACGGGTACCACCGACGGCAACAAGTCCGCCTGGTTCGTGGGCTACACCCGGCAGCTGTCCACCGCCATCAGCATGTTCCGGATGGACGACAACGAGAAGAACAAGTCGCGCACCTTCCTGGAGATGTATGGAACGGGCGGCCAGAAGAAGATCCACGGTGCCTCGTTCCCGGCGCAGATCTGGCACGACTACATGCTGCAGGCGCTCGAAGGCCAGCCGGCCGAGCCGTTCCCGACGCCCGAGCCCATCGGTGAGATCGTCAACGCCGCTCCCAGCCCCACGCCCACTCCCTCGGCCACCCAGAGCCAGGAGTCGAGCCCGACGCCGACGCCCACGCCCACCGAGACCCGTACCAGTCCGTCGCCCACGCCGACCGAGTCGAACTGTGGTTTCTTCGGCTGCTCGGACACCGGCGGTCAGAACGGCGGCAACGGCAACGGAGGCAACGACGCCGGCGGGACGGACGGAGGCTTCCCCTCCCCGACCCCCACCGCCACGGAGACCAGCACCGAAGGCACCACCCGGGGCAACGGCAACGGAGGCTTCTTCGGAGGCACGGGCAATTAGCGGCGAGGCCGCGAGTCCTGGACCCGGCGCCGTCCGGTAAGGACGTTTCACGTGAAACATGGGCCGTCGCACCGTCGAGGTGCGGCGGCCCACGGCTTTTCCGGGACGCGTACGGCAGGATGGCGGCATGCCCAGTGCTGAATCGACGCAAGCGAGCGTGCACGAGCCCGCCCCCGGCCCGGTGCTGCCGACCAGGGAGGACGAGGTCGCTGCGGCCGGCAGCGAGCTGATCGGCGGTCCTGCCGGGCGGCGCGCCCTGCTCGGGACGTCCTGGTGGACTCCGGTGCGGGTCGTCGCGCTCGTCGCGATCGGCATGTTCGCCCTCGGCCTGGTCCAGAAGGCGCCCTGCTACCACAGCGCGTGGTTCTTCGGGGCCAGCTCGCAGTACACGAAGGCCTGCTACTCGGACATCCCGCACCTCTACCAGGGGCGCGGCTTCGCCGACGGCCTCGTGCCCTACTTCGACAAGCTCACCGGCGACATGCCGTACCTCGAGTATCCGGTGCTGACCGGTGTGTTCATGGAGGTGGCCTCCTGGCTGACCCCGCACAGCGGCACCATCCAGCACCAGGAGCAGTGGTACTGGATGGTCAACGCCGGGATGCTGATGGTCTGCGCGGCCGTGATCGCCGTCTGTGTGGTCCGCACCCATGCCCGGCGTCCCTGGGACGGTCTGCTGGTGGCCTTGGCGCCGGCCTTCGCACTGACCGCGACCATCAACTGGGACCTGCTGGCGGTCGCCCTGACGGCCGCCGCGATGCTGATGTGGTCCCGGCAGCGCTCCCTCGCCTTCGGTGTCCTCCTAGGGCTCGCCACGGCCGCCAAGCTCTACCCGGTGCTCCTGCTCGGTCCCCTGCTCGTGCTCTGCTGGCGGGCGGGCCGATGGCGGGACTTCGGCAGGGCCCTGGCGGGTGCGGTCGTCGCCTGGCTGCTGGTGAACGTGCCGGTGATGGCCTTCGCCTCCGACGGCTGGTGGCAGTTCTACAGGTTCAGCCACGACCGGGGCGTCGACTTCGGATCCTTCTGGCTGATCTGGGCCCAGAACTCCAGCAGTCCGCCCAGCACCGACTTCGTCAACACCGTGGCCACGCTGCTGGTGGTGCTGTGCTTCCTCGGCATCGCGGCGCTCGCCCTGTTCGCTCCCCGCCGCCCGCGCTTCGCCCAGCTGGCCTTCCTGGTGGTGGCGGCGTTCATCCTCACCAACAAGGTCTACTCACCGCAGTACGTGCTGTGGCTGGTGCCGCTCGCGGTGCTGGCCCGCCCGAAGTGGCGGGACTTCCTGATCTGGCAGGCCTGCGAGGTGGCGTACTTCCTCGGTATCTGGATGTACCTCGCGTACACGACCAGCGGGGACGCGCACAAGGGACTGCCGACCCACGGCTACCAGTGGGCGATCGCCATTCATCTGGCGGGGACGCTGTTCCTGTGCGCGGTCGTCGTCCGCGACATCCTGATGCCGGAGCGGGACGTGGTGCGCCGGGGCGGGGACGACGATCCCTCGGGTGGTGTGCTCGACGGCGCGCCGGACCACTTCGTCCTCGGTACCTCGGGCCATTCCCGGCTCCACGCGGCACACTTCGGCGGGCCGCCGGTGGAGTGGGGCAGCCGGATCCCGGCGCCACCCGAGGACCGTTCGCTGTGAGCGAACGGCGCTGAGGAGGCCTCAGGAGGCTTCAGGAAGACCGAAGGCCGTACACGGCGGGCACCGTGTACGGCCTTCGGCGTGGAGGGACCGCTCAGCGGTCCACGAGCCGGTCGAACTGTGTGGTGGTGTGCCGCAGATGGGCCACCAGTTCGTCCCCGACCTTCGGCTCCGCGGCGTCCGAGGGCACGAACAGGATGGAGACCTGCATGTGCGGGGGCTCGGCGAACCAGCGCTGCTTGCCGCCCCAGACGAACGGCGAGAGGTTCCGGTTCACCGTGGCCAGCCCGGCCCGTGCCACGCCCTTGGCGCGCGGCATGACGCCGTGCAGTGCCTTCGGTGCCTCCAGGCCCACTCCGTGCGACGTGCCCCCCGCCACGACGACGAGGAAGCCGTCGGAGGCCGCCTTCTGCTGGCGGTAGCCGAAGCGGTCGCCCTTGGCCACCCGTGTGACGTCCAGGACCGCGCCGCGGTACTCGGTGGCCTCGTGGTCACCGAGCCACAGCCGTGTGCCGATGCGGGCGCGGAACCGGGTCTGCGGGAACTGCTGCTGCAACCGGGCGAGTTCCTCGGCCTTCAGGTGGCTGACGAACATGGTGTGCAGCGGCAGCCGCGCCGCGCGCAGCCGGTCCATCCAGCCGATGACCTCCTCGACGGCGTCCGAGCCGTCGGTGCGATCCAGCGGCAGATGGATGGCGAAGCCCTCCAGGCGGACGTTCTCGATGGCGGCGTGCAGCTGCGGCAGGTCCTGCTCACTGACGCCGTGCCGCTTCATCGAGGACATCACCTCGATCACGACACGCGCCCCCACCAGGCCGTACACGCCGTCGATCGACGACACCGACCGGATCACCCGGTCGGGCAGCGGCACGGGCTCCTCGCCGCGCCGGTAGGGGGTCAGCACCAGCAGGTCACCGCCGAACCAGTCCTTGATCCGCGCGGCCTCGTACGTGGTGCCGACGGCGAGGACGTCCGAGCCGAGCCGGGTGGCCTCCTCCGCCAGCCGCTCGTGGCCGAAGCCGTAGCCGTTGCCCTTGCAGACCGGGACCAGTCCCGGGAACTGCTCCTGCACGTGCTTGTGGTGCGCCCGCCAGCGCGCGGTGTCGACGTAGAGCGTGAGCGCCATGGCCGGACCCGGAACCTTTCTCGTGGCTGCGGTGAATCAGAAGTGTGGGGATTGCCGACGGTGTCGAAGCGGAGCGACGGTGTCGAGCGGTCGAACGCGAGGTCAGCGGCGCGACATGTAGATGTCGAGCGCCTTGTGGAGCAGCTTGTTCAGCGGGAAGTCCCACTCGCCGAGGTACTCGGCGGCCTGCCCGCCGGTACCGACCTTGAACTGGATCAGGCCGAACAGGTGGTCGGTCTCGTCCAGCGAGTCGGAGATGCCGCGCAGGTCGTAGACCGTGGCGCCGAGGGCGTAGGCGTCGCGCAGCATCCGCCACTGCATCGCGTTCGAGGGGCGGACCTCACGGCCGATGTTGTCGGAGGCCCCGTAGGAGTACCAGACGTGGCCCCCGACGATCAGCATCGTCGCCGCGGCCAGGTTCACGCCGTTGTGCCGCGCGAAGTACAGCCGCATGCGGTTCGGGTCCTCCGAGTTGAGGGCCATCCACATGCGCTGGAAGTACGACAGCGGGCGCGGCCGGAAGTGGTCGCGCACGGCCGTGATCTCGTACAGCCGCTGCCACTCCTCCAGGTCGTGGTAGCCGCCCTGGACGACCTCGACGCCCGCCTTCTCGGCCTTCTTGATGTTGCGGCGCCACAGCTGGTTGAAGTTCTTGTGCACTTCTTCCAGGGACCGGTTGGCGAGCGGCACCTGGAAGACGTAGCGGGGCTGGACGTCACCGAAGCCGGCGCCCCCGTCCTCACCCTGCTGCCAGCCCATGCGGCGCAGCTTGTCGGCGACCTCGAAGGCGCGGGGCTCGATGAAGTCGGCCTCGAGGTCGCGCAGGCGCTTGACGTCGGAGTCCTGGATGCCCCTCTTGATGGTCTCCGAGTTCCAGCGGCGGATGATCACCGGCGGGCCCATCTTCACCGAGAAGGCACCCTGCTGCTTCAGATGCGCCAGCATCGGCTGGATCCAGTCGTCGAGGTTCGGCGCGAACCAGTTGATGACCGGGCCCTCGGGCAGATAGGCGAGATAGCGCTTGATCTTGGGCAGCTGACGGTAGAGGACCAGACCGGCACCGACCATCTCGCCGGTGCGGTCGTCGAACCAGCCGAGATTCTCCGAGCGCCACTCCGCCTTGACGTCCGCCCATGCCGGGACCTGCATGTGACTCGCCGCCGGCAGACTCTGGATGTAGGCCAGATGCTGCTCTCGACTGATGGTCCTCAGGGTCAGGCTCATTCGGGGCGCTCCTCGGGCTGGCGTGTCCCCATGGGTTCAGGGGCTCCGGCTCTCGCGCCGAAGCCTACTGCGCCCCGGGAGCGCGCACTCTGGCCGCACGCAACCTTCGCCCCGGCCCGGCAAGGGGCCGGGGCGTGCTGCGCTCGGACCGTGCGGCGCCCGTGGGGTCGGGCGGACGCCGTCCGGGAACAGGAGCGGCCGCGATTGCCCGGCGTCAGCTGATGACGCCGCCGAAGAGGCCGCCGTGTGCCATGCCGAGGAAGAAACCGATCGCGGCGGCGCCGAGGCCGAGGATCAGCCCGAAGCGCTCGCGCGTGGTCACGGAGATCCACTGGCCGTACGCCCCGGTGAGGATGCCCGCCAGGCCGGCCCAGGAACTCACCAGATGCAGGCTGTGGAAGAGGAGCCCGGTGATGAAGGCGAGCACACCCAGCACCAGGGTCACCGCGAGCAGGGTGTCCTGCAGCGGGTGGGACTTGCCGTCCGTGGCGAAGAGCCCGTTGCTCGCGGCGGTGTTCGGTCGCATCGTCTGTGCCATGGGGCACCTCCAGCGAAAAGCGGCGCATCGTAGCGCCGTGCACACCCGAGGTGTCCAGGTTGCCGGGTCCTGCGCCCCGATTTCAACCGGAAGCGGGGGTGCGGGTAGTCTGTACCGTCTGCACTCGTGTCTGCCCGGACCGAAGCCAGGGCAACCTGGGGACGGCCCGGAGATTCCGTCGGCCGACCCCGATTGTCAGTGCCGGCTGATTTACTGGCAAGCACGATTGCGTACGCATCACAACCCTCCTGCCACGGAACGACCGTGGCCGCTGAGTCCAAAGGAGGTGGGTTCCACATGCGTCACTACGAGGTGATGGTCATCCTCGACCCCGACGTCGAGGAGCGCGCTGTCTCCCCGCTGATCGAGAACTTCCTCTCTGTCGTCCGTGACGGCGGCGGAAAGGTCGAGAAGGTCGACACCTGGGGCCGTCGTCGTCTCGCGTACGAGATCAAGAAGAAGCCCGAGGGCATCTACTCGGTCATCGACCTGCAGGCCGAGCCTGCGGTCGTCAAGGAGCTCGACCGCCAGATGAACCTGAACGAGTCGGTCCTCCGGACCAAGGTCCTCCGCCCCGAGACCCACTGAGCCCTCCCGCTCAGCCGGTCTCGGGATTCGAGTAGCAGCACCAGCAGCCAGCAGCACACCCGCCGAGAGGTTCCCCATGGCAGGCGAGACCGTCATCACGGTCGTCGGCAATCTTGTCGACGACCCCGAGCTGCGCTTCACCCCCTCCGGTGCGGCGGTCGCGAAGTTCCGTGTCGCGTCCACCCCCCGCACCTTCGACCGTCAGACGAACGAGTGGAAGGACGGCGAGAGCCTCTTCCTCACGTGCTCGGTCTGGCGCCAGGCGGCGGAGAACGTCGCCGAGTCGCTCCAGCGAGGCATGCGCGTCATCGTGCAGGGCCGGCTGAAGCAGCGGTCCTACGAGGACCGTGAGGGCGTCAAGCGCACGGTCTACGAGCTGGACGTCGAGGAAGTCGGCGCCAGCCTGCGCAACGCCACGGCCAAGGTCACCAAGACCGCCGGCCGCGGTGGGCAGGGTCAGGGCGGTTACGGCGGCGGTGGCGGCCAGGGCGGCGGCGGCTGGGGCGGCGGCCCCGGCGGTGGCGGCCAGCAGGGCGGTGCCCCCGCCGATGACCCGTGGGCGACCGGCGCTCCCGCCGGTGGCAACCAGGGTGGCGGCTGGGGTGGCGGCTCCGGCGGCGGTGGCGGCTACTCGGACGAGCCCCCCTTCTAGGCCTTGCGGCCGGTCTTCCGGGGCCGGGCCCGGGTCAGGGTGGGCCGTACCCACACTTCTTGATCACACAGGAGAAACACCATGGCGAAGCCGCCTGTGCGCAAGCCTAAGAAGAAGGTCTGCGCTTTCTGCAAGGACAAGGTCACGTACGTGGACTACAAGGACACGAACATGCTGCGGAAGTTCATTTCCGACCGCGGCAAGATCCGTGCCCGCCGCGTGACCGGCAACTGCACGCAGCACCAGCGTGACGTCGCCACGGCCGTGAAGAACAGCCGTGAGATGGCGCTGCTGCCCTACACGTCCACCGCGCGCTAAGGGAAGGGTGACCTACTCATGAAGATCATCCTCACCCACGAGGTCTCCGGCCTCGGTGCCGCGGGCGACGTCGTCGACGTCAAGGACGGCTACGCTCGCAACTACCTGATCCCGCGGAAGTTCGCGATCCGCTGGACCAAGGGTGGCGAGAAGGACGTCGAGCAGATCCGTCGTGCTCGCAAGATCCACGAGATCCAGACCATCGAGCAGGCCAACCAGGTCAAGGCCCAGCTCGAGGGCGTGAAGGTCCGCCTGGCCGTTCGCTCCGGCGACGCCGGCCGTCTCTTCGGCTCCGTCACCCCGGCCGACGTCGCTTCGGCGATCAAGGCCGCCGGTGGTCCCGAGGTCGACAAGCGTCGCATCGAGCTGGGTGCGCCGATCAAGACCCTGGGCGCCCACGAGACGTCCGTGCGTCTGCACCCCGAGGTTGCCGCCAAGGTCAGCATCGAGGTCGTCGCCGCCTGAGTGCTGCGCGCAGCTTGAGCAGTCGGTAAAGGGGCCGTACCCGTCGAGGGTGCGGCCCCTTTCCACGGTCGTGTCTTTTCCATGGCTGTGGCCGGCGCCCTTCCATGGCCGACACGCGTGATGCGGCGCCGGGTGTTTCACGTGAAACATGACAGGCACGGTGTTTCACGTGAAACGGTCAGCGCGTAGCACCGGTGACGACCCAGCGGCCCGAGCGCGAGCGCAGCCACAGGGTCAGCAAGCGTACGGTCATCATCAGCGTCATCGCAGCCCAGAGCGCGGTGAGCCCGCCTCCGAGGATGGGCACGAGCAGCGCCACCGGAGTGAAGACGACGAGGGTCACCAACATGGCGCCCGCGAGATAAGGTCCGTCTCCAGCACCCATCAGCACACCGTCGAGCACAAAAACCACGCCGCAGATCGGCTGGGAGAGCGCCACCATGAGCAGCGCGGGCAGCGCTGCGTCCTTGACCACGGTGTCGCTGGTGAACAGAGGCAGGAAGAGCGGGCGGCTCGCCAGCACGAGGAGCCCGAGGACGACCCCGACCGCCATGCCCCACTGGACCATGCGGCGGCAGGCCTCGCGCGCGCCCTGGGGATCGTCGGCACCGAGGTAGCGTCCGATGATCGCCTGCCCGGCGATCGCGATCGCGTCGAGCGCGAAGGCGAGCAGGCTCCACAGGGACAGGATGATCTGGTGGGCGGCGATGTCCGCGTCGCCGAGGCGGGCCGCGACCGCCGTGGCGATCATCAGGATGGCCCGTAGCGAGAGGGTGCGAACGAGCAGGGGGGCTCCGGCCTGTGCGGACGCCCTGATCCCGGCGGCGTCCGGGCGCAGAGAGGCAGAGTGTCTGCGGGCTCCGCGGACGACCACGATGAGATAGACGGCGGCCATGCCGCACTGGGCGATGACGGTGCCCCAGGCGGAACCCGCAATGCCGAGTCCGGCGCCGTAGACGAGTCCTGCGTTGAGGGCGGCGTTGGCGATGAAGCCGGCGACGGCGACGTACAGAGGCGTCCGGGTGTCCTGGAGTCCGCGCAGTACACCGGTGGCGGCGAGCACCACGAGCATGGCCGGGATGCCCAGGGAGGAAATGCGCAGATACGTCGTCGCGTACGGAGCTGCCCTGTGCGAGGAGCCGAAGAGATCGACGAGGGCGGGGGCAGTGGGCAGAACGACCACGATGACGGTGGCGCCGAGCAGCAGGGCCAGCCAGATGCCGTCCATGCCCTGGCGGATGGCGGCTGGGAGGTCGCCCGCGCCGACACGTCGGGCGACGGCGGCCGTGGTGGCGTAGGCGAGGAAGACGAAGATGCTGACGGCGGTCGTCAGCAGGGCCGAGGCGACACCGAGTCCGGCGAGCTGCGCCGTTCCGAGGTGGCCGACGATCGCGCTGTCGGCCATGACGAAGAGCGGTTCGGCGACGAGGGCGCCGAAGGCCGGCACGGCCAGCGCGACGATCTCTCGGTCGTGCTGACGCCGGCCAGCCCTGGGGCGTGCGGGGGCCTGTGTCATGGGCACCAATCTAATCGTCCACAGGTAAGCGACGCAAAGGCATTGGACCCCTTACTCGGCGTCCCGTCCTGCGCACTTGTACGCACCGTTCGAACCGATCTTGGTCCAAGGGGAGAAGTTTTTCTTCTGCACAGCCAGTGGACGGCAATCATGCAGGTCAGAGCGGCCATGGAGAATCCGGCGAGGTCTTGTTCACAGCACTGTCCACCGGGTCGTGCACAGGTTTGGGGGAGTTCTCCACAGCATCCGGTCGCTCGTCCACATGGCCTGTGGATAACCAGATTGGCTGACGGTGCCCGGGGGCCTACCGTAGTCCGGCGCGCGCTCCGTCCGCAGGCTTCCAAACCGTCATAAAAAGACGGGCCAGAAGCGGAGTCGGGCTTCTCGAATTGTCAGTGCCGTGCCGTAGAAATGAGGGGCACGGCGAGGTCCGCTCGGCGGACGGGAGGAGGTCGCTCGGTGAGCATTTCCGAGCCCTTGGACGACCCGTGGGCCGACAGTGGACCCAGTGATCGTCTGCCTGCCTCCCGGCGTCGGCCCGACCAGGTCCGGGGTCGCGACGAACAGCACGACCGCGGCCCGGACGACGGGAAGTGGGACGGCGGCTCGTCGTTCGAGCGCGTCCCCCCGCAGGATCTCGACGCGGAGCAGTCCGTCCTCGGCGGGATGCTCCTGTCCAAGGACGCCATCGCCGACGTCGTCGAGATCCTCAAGGGCCACGACTTCTACAAGCCCGCGCACGAGACGATCTACCAGGCCATCCTCGACGTCTACGCCAAGGGCGAGCCGGCCGACCCCATCACCATCGCCGCCGAGCTCACCAAGCGCGGCGAGATCAACAAGGTGGGCGGCGCCTCGTATCTGCACTCCCTCGTGCAGACCGTGCCCACGGCGGCGAACGCCGCGTACTACGCGGAGATCGTCCACGAGCGCGCGGTCCTGCGCCGCCTGGTCGAAGCGGGTACGCGGATCACACAGATGGGATACGCGGCCGACGACGACGTCGACGAGATCGTCAACCGCGCCCAGGCCGAGATCTACGCGGTCACCGAGCAGCGCACCAGTGAGGACTACCTGCCGCTGGGCGACATCATGGAGGGCGCGCTCGACGAGATCGAGGCGATCGGCTCACGCAGTGGGGAGATGACGGGTGTGCCCACCGGGTTCACCGACTTCGACTCGCTGACGAACGGCCTGCACCCGGGGCAGATGATCGTCATCGCCGCACGGCCCGCGATGGGTAAGTCGACGCTCGCCCTGGATTTCGCGCGGGCCGCGTCGATCAAGCACAACCTGCCGAGCGTCATCTTCTCCCTGGAGATGGGCCGCAACGAGATCGCGATGCGGCTGCTGTCCGCGGAGGCCCGGGTCGCCCTGCACCACATGCGCTCGGGCACGATGACCGACGAGGACTGGACGCGGCTGGCCCGTCGCATGCCGGACGTCTCGGCGGCCCCGCTCTACATCGACGACTCCCCGAACCTGTCGATGATGGAGATCCGCGCCAAGTGCCGGCGCCTGAAACAGCGCAACGACCTCAAGCTGGTCGTCATCGACTACCTCCAGCTGATGCAGTCCGGTGGCTCCAAGCGCGCCGAGAGCCGCCAGCAGGAGGTCTCGGACATGTCCCGGAACCTGAAGCTGCTGGCCAAGGAGCTGGAGATCCCGGTCATCGCGCTCTCCCAGCTCAACCGTGGTCCCGAGCAGCGCACCGACAAGAAGCCGATGGTCTCCGACCTGCGCGAGTCCGGCTCCATCGAGCAGGACGCCGACATGGTCATCCTGCTCCACCGTGAGGACGCCTACGAGAAGGAGTCGCCGCGTGCCGGCGAGGCCGACCTGATCGTGGCCAAGCACCGCAATGGCCCGACGGCGACGATCACGGTCGCCTTCCAGGGCCACTACTCGCGGTTCGTGGACATGGCGCAGACCTGACCGGTGCCTGTGGGCCGGTGGCCACCGTGCCCAGGCCGGTCCCCGGGTGAAATCCGCTCGACGCGCGCGGGTGTACCGGATGGACTGAGGGCATGACGACACCTCAGGATGAGTTGCTTCCGAGCACCCGCCGGGCCCTGCTGCACCGGATCGCGGTCGCCCAGGCCGAGGGGCGGGCACCGTCGCTCGTCGCCGCGGTCACCCGTGGCGGGCGGACGGTCTGGCACGGGGCACGGACGTCGGTGGACGGCCATGCGCCGGACGAGAACACGCAGTACCGCATCGGCTCGATCACCAAGACCTTCACCGCTGTGCTCGTGCTGCGCCTGCGTGACGAGGGCCTGCTCGATCTCGTGGACCCGCTGGAGAAGCATCTGCCGGGAACCGGTGCGGGGGAGGCGACGATCGGGGATCTGCTGGCGCACACCGGCGGCCTGGCCGCCGAGTCACCCGCACCCTGGTGGGAGAGGACCCCTGGAACACTTCGCCCCGAACTCGCCGACGTGCTCGGCGAGAAGCCGCTGCGGCATCCGGTCGGACGTCGGTTCCACTATTCCAATCCCGGCTACACCGTGCTGGGCGCGCTCGTCGAGAAGCTGCGGGGTGCCGCATGGGAGGACGTCCTTCGGCGGGAAGTGCTCGAACCCCTGGGGCTGCATCGGACAAGCACTCGATCCCAGGCACCCCATGCGGGTGGCTGGGCGGTGCACCCGTGGGCCGACGTGATGCTGCCCGAGCCCGCCGAAGACCTCGGCCGGATGGCCCCGGCTGGACAACTGTGGTCGACTACGGGCGATCTGGCCCGGTTCGCCGTCTTCCTCGCCCAGGGGGACGACCGGGTGCTGAGCGCCGCGTCGCTGCGCGAGATGCGGCAGCCGTCGGCCCCGTCCGAGGACATGGACGTGGTGACGGGGTACGCCTACGGTCTGGGGCTGGAGCTGCGGCGGTCGGGCGAGCGGCTGCTGGTGGGGCACTCGGGGTCGCTGCCGGGCTTTCTCGCCTTTCTCACCATCGCCGTGGAGGACGACGTGGCCGCCGTCGTGCTGGCCAACTGCACCTCAGGCGTGCCGCTGGCCACCGTGGGCGCCGACCTGGTCCGTATCGTCGCCGATGCCGAACCGCGGATTCCGGAGCCCTGGCGACCGCTGCGGGAGGTGGAGCCGTCGCTGCTGGAGCTGGCGGGGCAGTGGTACTGGGGGACGTACGGCTTCGGTCTGCGGCTGACGGCGGACGGACTCCTCTCTCTGGAGCCGCTGTCCGGCACCGGCCGGCGTTCGCGATTCCGGGCGAACGGTGACGGCACCTGGACCGGGTTGGAGGGGTACTACGCCGGAGAGCTGCTGCGGCCCGTAAGGCGGACGGATGGCTCCGTGGACCATCTGGACCTCGGATCCTTCGTGTTCACGCGGCAGCCGTACGACGAGAACGCGTCGGTTCCCGGTGGCGTCGACCCAGAGGGGTGGCGGGGTATCGGGTAGCCCGTTTCACGCTGAAGGGGCCTGTTTCACGTGAAACAGGCCCCTTCAGTGCCTTTGCGGCGGAAGTTGTCGCTACAGCGGAAGCTTGAAGCCGATATGTGACGCCTCGAAGCCGAGCCGCTCGTAGAAGCGGTGCGCGTCGGTACGTGTCCTGTCGGATGTCAGCTGCACCAACTGGCAGCCCTGACGCCGGGATTCCGCGATCGCCCACTCGATCAGCTGGGTGCCCAGTCCGCTTCCCCGCTCGTCGGCATGGATGCGCACGGCCTCGATGATCGACCGGGTGGCCCCCCGTCGCGAGAGGCCGGGGATGACCGTCAGCTGGAGCGTGCCGACGACGCGGCCCTCGCGGGCGGCGACGACCAGGTGCTGGTTCGGGTCTGCGCTGAGCCGTTCCAGTGCGGCCAGGTACGGGGCGAGGTCGCCGGGGGACTCCCGCTGGGCGCCCAGTGGGTCGTCAGCGAGCATGGCGACGATGGCGGGGACGTCGCCGGTGACGGCCTCCCGTATCTCAAGATCTCCCATGACCGCACCTTATGCGGCGGCCGGCGCCTTCAGGGACTCGACGACCCGGACCAGCGGTGCCAGCTCCGGGTTCCGCGCGGCCTCGTCGAGCGACTCGCGCAGGGCGGCGTCGTTGGTCGGCCGGGCCTCCTCCAGGAGCTTGAGCCCGGCCTCGGTGACATTGGTATAGATGCCGCGGCGGTCGGTGGGGCACAGGTACCGCTCGAGCAGTCCACGATCCTCGAGTCGGGTGACGAGCCGGGTGGTGGCGCTCTGGCTGAGGACGACCGCGTCGGCCACCTGCTTCATCTGGAGATGGCCGCCCTCGCCGTCGTGCTGTCGGCTGAGCACATCGAGCAGGGAGTACTCGCGCACGCTCAGGCCATGCCCCGACTGCAGAGCGCGCTCGATGTGCGCCTCGATCCTCCCGTGGAGCAGCGAGAGTGCGCACCAGCCCTGGGCGAGAGCGGTGAGCGCGGGGTCCGTCGCTGTCATGGGCGTCTCCTCCATCCCGGGCGGTTGACTCCAGGATAGAGCAACTTCGCAATAGCCCTCATTTGCCAGTAGCCCGCGTCTGCAATTATTGTCGAGACGCGTAAAGCGCACCTGCAATCGTCTGGGAAGGTGTCCCCTCATGCCTCTCGCGCTTCTGGCTCTCGCGATCGGGGCCTTCGGGATCGGAACGACCGAGTTTGTGATCATGGGCCTGCTGCCCGAGATCGCGGGGGACTACGGCGTCTCGATCCCGACCGCCGGTCTGCTCGTGACCGGCTACGCGCTGGGCGTCATGTTCGGCGCTCCGCTGATGACCGTGCTCGGGACCAAGATCCCCCGCAAGCGGATGCTGATGCTCCTGATGGGCCTGTTCATCGCCGGGAATCTGCTCTCCGCGCTGGCCCCCACGTTCTCGGTCATGCTGATCGGCCGGGTGATCGCCTCACTGGCACACGGCGCCTTCTTCGGTATCGGTTCCGTCGTCGCGGCGGACCTGGTCGCACCGGACAGGCGGGCCGGTGCCATCGCGATGATGTTCACCGGTCTGACCGTCGCCAATGTCGTGGGTGTCCCGCTCGGCACCCTGATCGGACAGGCCGCCGGATGGCGCATCACCTTCGGCATCGTCGCCGGACTCGGTGTCGTCGGCCTGGCCGGCATCGCCAGGCTCGTCCCCGAGATGCCAAGGAGCGAGGCAGTACGGCTGCGCCACGAACTGGCCGCCTTCAAGAACGCGCAGGTGCTGCTGGCCATGGCGATGACCGTTCTCGGCTTCGGCGGTGTCTTCGCGGCCATCACCTACATCGCGCCGATGATGACCCATGTCGCCGGCTTCTCCGACGGCTCCGTCACCTGGCTGCTGGTCCTCTTCGGTCTCGGCATGGTCGGCGGGAACCTCGTCGGCGGCAGGTTCGCCGACCGGGCCCTGATGCCCCTTCTGTACGTCTCCCTCGGCGCCTTGGCCGTGGTTCTGGCCCTGTTCACGCTCACCGCCCACCACAAGGTCGCGGCTGCCGTGACCATCGTCCTGATCGGTGCCCTGGGCTTCGCGACGGTACCGCCGCTGCAGAAGCGTGTCCTGGACCAGGCACACGGTGCCCCGACGCTGGCCTCAGCGGTCAACATCGGCGCCTTCAACCTGGGCAACGCGCTGTCCGCGTGGCTCGGCGGACTGGTGATCGCGGCCGGCTTCGGCTACACCGCCCCCAACTGGGTCGGCGCGGCCCTCGCGGCGGGCGCCCTGGTTCTCGCCGTCCTCTCGGCGGCCCTGGAACGCCGGGACAGCACACCGAGTGCCGTTGTCCTCGGTTCCGCTCCCGTCGATCAGCCGACCGCCGTCCGTCACTGATCCGGGGCCGGGCGTCGCGGAGCCAAGGCCGTCCCCGCACCGTCCGGCTCGCCCCACCAACCCTCCATGAGCATCACCGACAAGGAGAACCTCCCATGAGCACCACCACCGTCACCCCGCTGACCACCCAGGACGCGGAGACCCTCGTCGCCGCCGCCCACAGCGCGGCCGAGGCGGCCGGTGTCACCGTCAGCGTCACCGTGCTGGACGCGGGAGGCCACCTGCTCGCCTTCCGGCGCGACGACCGGGCCGTCCTCATCTCCGGAGAGACCAGCACACGCAAGGCCTACACGGCCCTCCAGCTGGACGCCCCGACGGCCGACCTCGTCGACGCCGTGCAGCCGGGCGGTCTGTTTCACACCCTGCCCACCGCGCTCGACCGGCCGCTGCTGTTCATCGCGGGCGGCGTGCCCGTGCGGCGGGACGGGCGCCTGATCGGAGCGATCGGCGTCGGCGGCGGGGCGCCGGAGCAGGACCACGCCTTCGCCGTCACCGCGGTGAAGGCGCTGGCCTGACGCTCATCCCGCCGCCACGGTCAGCGGAGCGAACCGGCGAGTCCAGTCGCCGGGGAGCTCCGCGATGCCGTACGTCATGACGGAGTTGAAGGCGATCGATGCCAGACCACGCCGCTTCACCCAGGTCAGCAGTTCCTCGTGACGCACATCGATGTCGGTGCGCAGCGGACGGTCGGTGTGGGCGGCGAGGGAGGCGATCAGCGCCTTGGCCGTCTCCGTGTCCCGGGCGATCAGCGGGCCCACCACGTGGGTGTCCATGTTCGGCCAGGCGGCCGCGTACCCGGTGATCCCGTCGCCGTCCTCGGCGACCCGCAGCTGGTCGGCGAACGCGGGCAGCCTGATGATCAGCGGGGTGCGGTCGGCACCGAACACCTCCTCGTCCAGGGTGAGGATGCCGGTGAGGTCCTCGGCGGTGGCCGCTCGGGTGGTGACGGGGGACGGCGAACCGTCCGGTGTGAAGCGGCCCCGCACCATTTCGGCCCGGCCAGTGACCTTGAAACCGAGTTCTTCGTACAGCGGGCGGCCGTTCGGCGTGGCGTGCAGGGTCAGCGGGGTCGTGCCCATCGTCGAGACGACGTGACGCATCAACCGGCGCCCGATGCCCTGGCGGGCATGCCGCTCGGCGACCAGGACCATGCCGATGGCGCCCAGATCCGGTCGCTCCTGTGGTCCGTACTCCGTGACGACGCAGGCGGCGACGAGCCCTCCGTCGGGGTCGTCGATGCCGTACCCCTTCCCGGAGCTGAGGAGGAAACCCCACTTGTGCTCCTCGCGCGGCCACCCCCGGTTCTCGGACAGGTCGGCGCAGGCGATGAGATCGCGGAGCGTCAGACGGCGGATGGGCAGGGTGGCAGGGGAAGGAGTCGACACGCAGGTCAGGCTGTCCGACGGGTGTCGTCCCCGTCCACTCTTTTCGAGACGGACGTACGTGCTTTTGGCCACCCGTGGGAGTTCGTGCGGCGTGCGGCCGGGCGCCGGCTGTTTCACGTGAAACGTACGGCGCCCTGTCAGCCCAGGTCCGGTGCGTGCATGGCCCGGACGCCCTCGATGTTGCCGTCCAGGTAGTGCCGCAGGGACAGCGGGACGAGATGGACGGAGGCGATCCCCACCCGGGTGAACGGCACCCGCACGATCTCGTACTCGCCGGCGGGCTCATCCACCTCGGGACCGTGTCGCAGAGACGGGTCCATCGACTCCAGACGGCAGACGAAGAAGTGCTGCACTTTGACACCGGTCGCGCCACCGTCCGCGCCGATGTGTTCCACGGTGTCCACGAAGCAGGGCACGACGTCGGTGATCTTTGCGCCGAGCTCCTCGTACACCTCGCGGTGAAGGGCATCGACGACGGTGGTGTCCCCGGGCTCGACCCCGCCTCCAGGGGTGACCCAGTAGGGATCGACACCGGGTTTGGTGCGCTTGATCAGGATCAGGTCGTCGCCGTCGAGGAGAACGGCTCGAGCGGTGCGCTTGACCACGGGTCGGACGGTCATGGGAGAAATGTGGCCCGGTTGGTTCCACGTGAAACATCGCGAAACGTCATCTACCGAGTCCGCTGTGTGACATGCGTGCGGAGGGCCTCAGCACCACTCGGAGGCCGCCTGCAACAGCCACTCGTGGGCACGGGCGATGTGCGGCATCGCCAGCGTGCCGGTGCGGACCACCAGGAAATAGGTGCGCAGGGGCGGCACCGCCGGTTCATGAAGGGCCACCACGTCTCCCCGTTCCAGAGCGGAGGCGCACAGATAGCGGGGTAACACCGCCAGTCCGGTGCCCGCCACGGCACAGGCCAGGACCGCGCGCAGATCGGGGGCGATCACGGTGCCGGACACGGTCGGCCGGGAGTCGAAGACCGACGCCCAGTAACGGGAGACGAAGGGCAGCGACTCGTGGACCTCGACCAGAGGGACGTTCTCCAGAGCGGGCACCTCCTGGCCGTGCGGCGTCATGGGGCCGATCTCGTCGGCCCAGCGCGGGGCGGCGACCAGGACGTGCTCCTCGTCGCACAGCGGAGCCGCCGTGAGCAGGGCGCCGCGCGGCCGGGCGGTGCTGATGGCGAGATCGTGGTGCCCGGCGGACAGCCCTTCCAGGACCTCCTCGGCGGTCCCGAAAGAGGCCCGGAGGGCGAAGCCCTGTCCGTCCTCGCCGGTCAGCTCGGTCAGCGCGGGCAGCGCCCGTTCCGCGGTGAACTCGGGCGGCCCGGCCAGATGCAGCGTGCGCAAGGAGGACTCGTCGTCGATGCCCGACTCGGTTATCTCCACCAGGGCGTCCAGATGGGGAGCGGCCTTGTGGGCGAGCTCATCGCCGATGGACGTCGGGGTCACACCGCGGGCCTGGCGCAGGAACAGTGGTCGGCCCAGCTGTCGCTCCAGCGTGCGGATCTGGGAGGTGACGGCCGGCTGGGAGAGGCCGAGCAGCGCCGCTGCCCGGGTGAAGGAACCCGCCCGGTGCACGGTCACGAACGTACGCAGCAACGCCAGGTCCACGCCTCACCCTCCCCTTGCGGCGCCCACCCCGCCCGGCCCCCCGGTCGCGCACAACTATAAATATGTCGATAGGTCTCTGTCGCTACTGTGATTGGACACTGACGCAGAGTCAACTAGCCTTGTTCGCGCGGTTCTTCGCGCGCAGAACCGAGGGCGGTCCGAGCCACGAGGGGGGAGGCTCGGACCGCCTGCCACGGCGAGGCCGAGGGTGAGGCGGTCAGTGCGCCGTTTCGTCCAGAGCCCGCAGGACATCCGCCACCAGGTCCGCGGGGTCCTCGGCGCCGACGGACATCCGGATGAAGCCCTCCGGCACCGCGTCCCCGCCCCAGCGTCCGCGCCGCTCCGCCGTGGAACGCACCCCGCCGAAACTCGTCGCGTCGTCCACCACCCGCAGGGACTCGAGGAAGCGGTCGGCCCGGGCGCGCGAGGGCAGCGTGAAGGACACCACGCAGCCATAGCGCCGCATCTGCTGTGAGGCGATCTTGTGCGAGGGGTCGTCGGGCAGCCCCGGATAGCGCAGTCCGGTCACCTCGGGACGCCCGCGCAGTGCCTCGGCGAGGGCCAGGGCGGTGGCGTTCTGCCGGTCGACGCGCAGCTGGAGGGTGGCGATCGAGCGATGTGCGAGCCATGCCTCCATCGGCCCCGGAATCGCCCCGACGATCTTGCGCCAGCGGCGTACGGCTGCCATGGCCCCGGCGTCGCGGCCTGCCACGTAGCCCAGCAGAACGTCGCCGTGCCCGGTGAGCTGCTTGGTGCCGCTGGCCACGGAGAAGTCGGCGCCGAGCTCCAGTGGCCGCTGTCCCAGGGGCGTCGCCAGAGTGTTGTCGACGGCGACCCGTGCCCCGCGCGCATGGGCCGTCTCGACCAGCCGGCGGATGTCGCACACGTCGAGACCGGGGTTCGAAGGGGACTCGATCCACAGCAGCCGGGCGCCGTCCAGCACCTCCAGCTGGGCGTCCTGGCCGGTCGGGGCGGTCCGTACCTCGACGCCGTACGACTGGAGCTGGTCGCGCACCAGGGGCAGGGCCTGATAGCCGTCGCTGGGCAGCACCACCGCGTCGCCCGCGCGCAGCTGGGAGAAGAGCACCGAGGAGATGGCCGCCATGCCGGAGGCGAACACCAGCGTCTCCACGCCGTCGTGCCCGGGGTCCTCGAGCTCGCCGATGGCCCGCTCCAGCAGCGTCCAGGTCGGGTTCTCGTCACGGCCGTAGGTGTACGGGCCCGTCGGGTCGCCCGGCAGATGGAAGTGGGCGGCGAACACCGGCCCGGGCAGCGTGGGTTCGTGCTTGACCGGCTCGGGAAGTCCGGCCCGCACCGCGCGTGTGCCGTCACCGGCGCCGGCGGGAAGACGGGTCTCCTTCCGTGTTCCTTCCGCGCCGAACGCGGTTCCTTCCGTGCCGTAGGCGCCGTCCGCAGCGGAATCGCTCATACCGCCCGTCCCTTCACATGCTCTCTCACCGCGGCCGGCAGCCCCGGGTTCGCTGCCTCCACCATCTCAGGACATCCTCGGACAGCGCCCACGCCCCCGTGACGCGCCCCGAGGGGGCGGCCGGCCTCCTCGCTCAGTCCTCGTCCGGCAGAACCATGTGCAGTGCCCAGGAGACGACCGAGACGATCAGGCCGCCGACCACGGCCGTCCAGAAGCCCTCGACATGGAAGCTGAGCTCGAGCTTGCCGCACACCCATGACGTCAGCAGCAGCATCAGCGCGTTGACGATCAGGGTGATCAGGCCGAGCGTCAGGATGAACAGCGGAAAGGTCAGCACCTTCACGATCGGCTTGACCAGGAAGTTGACCAGGCCGAAGACCAGGGCGACGACGATCAGCGTGCCGGCCTTCTTCGCGGTGCTGTCGCCGGTGAGCGTGATCTTGTCGAGCAGCCAGACGGCGACCGCCAGTGCGCCCGCGTTGGCGATCGTCTTGACTACGAAATTCTTCATGTGTCTGATCGTGGCAGAAGAGATCGACCACGGATACGGGCGAGGACGATGAAGGCATTCCGGCTGGACGAACTGGAGGCGGAGCGTGCCGCCAACGAGGGCGCCTATCTCCAGTTCCTGCGGGAACGGAACATGTCGGTCGGTCTGTACGCGCTGAACGCGGGCGAGCACGACCCGCAGAAGCCGCACCACCAGGACGAGGTGTACTTGGTCGTCAGCGGCCGCGCCTCGATCACGGTCGGCCTGGAGACGACCGAGGTGGCCCGGGGCAGCGTGGTGTACGTACCGGCCGGGGCAGCCCACAAGTTCCATCACATCAGCGAGGATCTGCGGGTCCTGGTGGTCTTCTCTCCGCCGGAAGCCTGAGGCGCCGTCTCAGGGTTCCCTAGGGGGACGGTCAGGGGATGACAAGGGTGCGAAGCCCCCGCCGGAGCCGCCGGCGGTCATAGCATCGAGTGCAGGACATCGACAGTGCCCGGCACCGTGGGGTGCGGGGCACCGACGGACACCGGCGCTGGGCCGGCGGAGAGGTAAGGACGAGGGCAATGCGAGAGATCTTCGCGGGTCTGCCGTGGTGGGTGAAGTGGATCGCGGTGCCGGTCATCGCCCTGGTCGTCTTCGGCGGCCTGATAGCGAGCGTGGTGGGCTTCGTGATCGGCCTGCTGTTCAAGCTGCTGGTCTTCGTCGCCCTGGTCGGCGGCCTGATCTACATCGTGCGGAAGTTCATGGCGGGGTCCTCCTCCCGCGGCGACTGGTGAGCACGCGGGGACACCGGTGATCGGTAACAGGAATCGCCGGTTCCCTCGCGGGGGGGAAGTTTCCCGGACAGGCCGCCCGCAAGCGGTGGCGGGCGGATAGGGTCCGGGCATCGACGTGGGGGCAGGACCCCCGCGGGCAGCGTTTCCCACCCGTGTCTCCCCGCACGGGCTGCCCCCTCGTGCTACGGGAGTGACCCTTGGCCACGGTTGACACCGCACCCGCAGGACCGCACGCGCCTCCTGGCCCCCGGACGCCGTCCCGTTCCCCGGGGCTTCCCGCACAGCCGCGCTCCGCGCCGCCGGTGGGGCAGTCCTATGCCGGGACGACGCTGGAGCAGCAGGACGCTCAGCCGCAGCAGACCCTCATCGGATCGGTGCAGCGCGCGATGCGCCTGCTGGAAACCGTCGCGCGCCACGAGTACGGAGCTCCGGCCAAACAACTGGCCCGTGAGACCGGCCTCGCCCTTCCCACCGCATATCACCTGTTGCGCACCCTGGTCCATGAGGGCTATCTGCACCGCGACCGGGGGCTGTTCTTCCTGGGTGAGGCGGCCGAGCGGCTGAGCAGCAGCGGAGCCGCGCAGAAACGTCGCACCACGATCGTCGAGACGCTCGCACAATGGCGTGATCTGATCGGTGCGCCCGTGTACTACGCGATGTACCGGGACGGCGAGATCGACGTCATGTGCGTCTCCGACACCCCGGCCGGTCCGGCGGTCGAGGAGTGGGCCGACTTCCGGGAGACCGGGCATGCGCACGCCATCGGCCAGTGCCTGCTGTCCCAGCTGGACGACGGCGCCCGCCGCGACCACCTCGACCGCTATCCCGTGCGGTCCATCACTCCGTACACGGTCCGTGACGATCACAGCTTTCTGCGGCGTCTGGAACGGATGCGCCGGATGCAGCCGGTGACGGAGCGGCAGGAGTACGCCCTGGGGACGGTCTGCGCGGCCGTTCCCATCACGGTGGGCGCGACGGCGGTGACGTTCGCCCTGTCGCTTCCCGCCCACCAGGACGACCGGCTGATGACCGCGGCGCTGCAACTGCAGCACGAGGTGGAACGGTGTGCCGGCGCCCTCGCGCTCGCTATCAGTATCTGAAAACTTACTCCTTGTGATCTGCTGTGTACGTTCAGCAAGATGCCACAGTGTCACGGGGATGATTCCCGGCCAGTCGACGGCAGATGACGGGGTAGCGATGCGCGAGTCCGTACAGGCAGAGGTCATGATGAGCTTTCTCGTGTCCGAGGAGCTCTCCTTCCGCATCCCGGTGGAGCTGCGGTACGAGACCTGTGATCCCTACGCCGTACGGCTGACGTTCCACTTGCCCGGAGATGCCCCCGTGACCTGGGCCTTCGGACGGGAGCTGCTGATCGACGGGGTGGGCACACCGTGCGGGGACGGCGATGTCCGGATCTCGCCCGCGGACGCGGACTCGCTGAGCGAGGTTCTGATCCGCCTTCAGGTCGGCGGCGACCGGGCGCTGTTCCGTTCCTCCACGGCACCTCTCGTGGCGTTCCTGGACCGCACGGACAAGTTGGTGCCGCTGGGCCAAGAGGGTGCTCTGGCCGACTTCGACGCGCACCTCGACGAGGCCCTGGGGCGCATCCTGGCCGAGGAACAGAGCGCGGGCTGAAGCGTTTCGGCAACGGGGCGTGTGCGGTGGCGTAACGCTTCACCGCGTACCCCGGTCACATGAAGCGACAGGAGATCCCGTCCCCCGGGGTCACCGCTTGCGGCGTCTTCCCCTGCCGCCGCGCGCGGGAGCCGGCACGCCGGGCATCGCGCGCCCGGGCATCGGCCCGCTCCCCGTACGGTCGGCCGAGACCACGAGTGCCGCGAGGGCGGTGGTGACCGGCACGGAGGCGACCAGGCCGATCGAGCCCACCAGCGTGCGGACGATCTCCTCCGCGACCAGCTCACTGTTGGCGACGGTCCCCACGCTGCTCTGCGCGATGGAGAAGAGCAGCAGCAGCGGAAGCGCCGCGCCCGCGTAGGCCAGGACAAGGGTGTTGACGACGGACGCGATGTGGTCGCGGCCGATGCGGATGCCCGCGCGGTACAAACCGCGCCAGCCCATCGCCGGATTGGCCTCGTGCAGCTCCCAGACCGCCGACGTCTGCGTCACGGTCACGTCGTCGAGGACGCCGAGCGAGCCGATGATGACCCCGGCGAGCAGCAGACCGCTCATGTCGATCGACGGGTACAGGCCATGGATCAGACCGGTGTTGTCGTCGGTGTTGCCGGTGAGCGCGGCCCAGCCGATGAACAGTGAGCCCAGGACGCCGATCAGCACCAGCGAGATCAGCGTACCGAGCACCGCCACCGATGTGCGGGCGGACAGGCCATGACACATGTACAGGGCGATCAGCATGATGGCGCTCGACCCCACCACGGCCACGAGCAGCGGGTTCGAACCCTGGAGAATCGCGGGCAGGACGAACAGGTTCAGCACCAGGAAGCTGACCGCCAGCGCGATCAGCGCCATGACGCCCCGCATCCGCCCCACGACCACGACGGCGAGCGCGAAGACACCGGCCAGCAGCGCCATCGGGAAGCGCCGGTTGACGTCGGTGACCGAGTACTGCAGTTCCTTCGGTGCGGAGGGTTCGTAGGCGACCACGACCTCCTCGCCCTGGTGCAACTGCCGTGACTGGTCCGGCTGCACGATCTCGGTGAAGGTACGCCCCTTGTCGTTGCCGGTGTCGACACGGACCGTGGCCTTCTTGCAGGTGCCGGTCGCCTGGGCTTGCGCGGAGGAGCCCTCGGCCGTCGAGGTGTCGCCGGTCGGCGTGTCCCCGGAGGCGTTCACCGACTTGCAGCTCACCGCCACCACCTTGGTGACCGTGGCCTGCTGCGTCTGCCGGTCGAAGCCCACACCGGTGCGCTGGTGCGACGGTGCGCCGCCGGGCCAGAGCACCACGAGCCCGACCACGACCGCGGCGGCGAACGGGATCAGGATGGCCGCGATGACCTTGCGGAGGTGCTGGGAGACGGGGGCGGCCGGTCCATGGCTGTGGCCGTGCGCGTGCGCGTGCCCGCCACTCCCGGGAGGCGGCCCGTGGGGGGACTGCTGTGTCGTGGTCACCGCCAGATCATCGCAAGAACGGCAGGGGCCCACTGTTCACCGCGCCACAAATGACGCTAGCGTGGAGACACCTTTGCACACGCGGGAGCTCGGAGCACCGGGCTGAGAGGGCGCTGACCTTCGTCTTTGCGATGTTTCACGTGGAACGAGTGATGTTTCACATGAAACGCCGGCAGACGAGAACCGCTGCGTCGACCGCCGAACCTGTTACCGGGTAATGCCGGCGTAGGGAGTAGGTCTCATGACCAACAAGGACGTACGCACGCCTGCCTCCGCTCAGGACGAGAAGTCCCAGGAGGCCGGGAAGTCCATCGGCTGGCACAAGGGGTATGTCGAGGGTTCACGCCCCGACCTGCGGGTGCCGGTCCGTCAGGTGCACCTCACCAACGGGCAGTCGGTCACGCTGTACGACACCTCGGGCCCGTACACCGATCCGCTCGTCGACACCGATGTCCGCAGGGGCCTGTCACCGCTGCGGGAGAACTGGATCATCACCCGCGGCGACACCGAGGAGTACGCGGGCCGTCCCGTACGTCCCGAGGACGACGGGATCAAGCACACCTCGCCGCGTGGGGGCCTGCGCAACCTCGACGCGGTGTTCCCGGGCCGGCCGCGCCAGCCGCGCCGCGGGCGTGGCGGCCAGGCGGTGACGCAACTCGCGTACGCGCGCCGCGGGGAGATCACGCCGGAGATGGAGTTCGTGGCACTCCGGGAGAACGTTTCTCCCGAGGTCGTCCGCGAGGAGATCGCGGCGGGTCGCGCGGTACTGCCGGCCAACGTCAACCACCCGGAGATCGAGCCGATGATCATCGGCAAGCGGTTCCTGGTGAAGGTCAACGCGAACATCGGCAACTCCGCGGTCACCTCCTCGATCGAGGAGGAGGTCGAGAAGATGACCTGGGCGACCCGCTGGGGCGCCGACACGGTCATGGACCTCTCCACCGGCCGCAACATCCACACCACCCGTGAGTGGGTGCTGCGCAACTCCCCTGTTCCCATCGGCACCGTGCCGCTCTACCAGGCCCTGGAGAAGGTCGACGGCAAGGCCGAGGAGCTGACCTGGGAGATCTACAAGGACACGGTCGTCGAGCAGGCCGAACAGGGCGTGGACTACATGACGGTCCACGCCGGCGTGCGCCTGGCGTATGTGCCGCTGACCGCGAACCGCAAGACCGGCATCGTCTCGCGCGGCGGCTCGATCATGGCGGCCTGGTGTCTCGCGCACCACAAGGAGTCGTTCCTCTACGAGAACTTCGAGGAGCTCTGCGAGATCCTCGCCGCCTACGACGTCACGTACTCCCTCGGTGACGGTCTCAGGCCGGGCTCCATCGCGGACGCCAACGACGAGGCCCAGTTCGCGGAGTTGCGCACGCTCGGGGAACTCAACCGCATCGCCGGGCGTTTCCACGTACAGACCATGATCGAGGGCCCGGGACACGTCCCGATGCACAAGATCAAGGAGAACATCGACCTTCAGCAGGAGATCTGCGATGAAGCTCCGTTCTATACGCTCGGCCCGCTGACGACGGACGTCGCTCCGGCGTACGACCACATCACCTCCGGCATCGGTGCCGCGATGATCGCCTGGTGGGGCACGGCCATGCTCTGCTACGTCACGCCCAAGGAGCACTTGGGCCTGCCCAACCGGGACGACGTCAAGACCGGTGTCATCACCTACAAGATCGCCGCTCACGCAGCCGACCTCGCCAAGGGACACCCCGGTGCGCAGCAGTGGGACGACGCCCTGTCCGACGCCCGCTTCGAGTTCCGGTGGGAGGACCAGTTCAACCTCGCCCTCGACCCGGACACGGCACGGGAGTTCCACGACGAGACCCTCCCGGCGGAACCCGCGAAGACGGCCCACTTCTGCTCGATGTGCGGCCCGAAGTTCTGTTCGATGAAGATCTCGCAGGACATCCGGCGTGAACACGGCACCAGCCGCGACGAGATCGAGGAGGGCATGGCTCGGAAGTCGAAGGAGTTCGCGGAGGCGGGGAACCGGGTGTACCTGCCGATCGCCGACTGAGCGCGGCGGAGCGTCACCGTGGTCGTACTGGTCCGGGGGCACCGCTTGTGCCTCCCGGACCAGCCGGTGCCGTAGCCGCCTGCCCCCGAGGGAGTCGGCCGGTGCGGCCCCGGTGCGCTGGTCACTCCGGCTGGTGTTCGGGCCCTCCGAAGTCCGGGCTGGTGAAGTCCGGGCTGGAGAAGCTCGGACGGGAGCTCGGGACGCCGTCGTCGGGGCTGCTGAAACCGGGCCGGCCGTAGCCGAGTTGCGGGATGCGGCCGCTCGGTGCCGAGGGGTCCGTACGGTGTGCGGTCGAGCCGGAGGCGGCGAGCGCGTCGCGCAGGAACGGCAGGATGCCGCGTTCCAGCAGGGCGTCGTGCCAGGCCTGCCTGGCCTGGGTCAGTTCCGCGCCCAGTTCGCCGTACGGTCCCGTCTCGGGCGACGGGCGGTTGCGCAGGGCGGTGAGCAGCAGCCCGATGCCCGCGACGACGATCGAGGCCGCGGTCACGGCGCCGAACACCCAGCCCGCCGTGACCATGGTCCGGGCGAAGGCGGGGGCCGGGTCCAGCATCTCCAGGATGTAGCCGACGAGCAGGAAGAGGGCCGCCGCGACTCCGGCGAGCACGGGGGCGAGGACCGCGACGACGGCGCCCGCGCCCGCGCCGGTGGTCTCGGCGACCTCGCCCATGGTGGCGGCGAGCCCGGTCGCGGCCCCGCCGGGCTCGGAGGAGCCGGTCTCGCCGGCGGACGACGGGGTGGATGGTGCGGGCCTGCGCAGTTCCTCGCGGATCTTCACGTAGTGGTGGTACTCGGCGGCGGCCGCCGCGGTGATCAGAGCGGTGGCGTTGAGCGCCATGGTGCGCAGTTGTTCGGCGTTGAGTCGCTGGCCGAGCGCGGCCAGTTCCGGGCGGTGTGGGGCGGAGCGCAGCGCCTCATCGAGGATCCGCTCGTATTCCTGGCGGTCCTCGCTCAACAGGTGCTGCGGAACGCTGTTCATGTGCATCCCCCGATGCTCCGTAGGGCTTGGGGCTCGCATGGCGGCGAGCCGTCGGGCAGAAACGGAGGGGAGCCTGCTACGGATAAGCCGATGGTAGAGCCGTGACGGCGCGCGGTGACAGGGGGTTTTCACAAATTGGGTGCCATTGGGTGCCCGGCCGTGCCCGGGGGCGGCGTGGGGACGCCCGCGCGGTGAACGGTCAGGAGTCCAGCGGAAGTTGCCGGACCAGCAGCTTTCCGGCCATGGTCACGCCGCCGTCCATCGCGATGGCCAGTCCGTCGGCGTAGACGTGCGGTCCCTCCACCACGGGGTCCGCGGTGTCGTCGCCGTCCTCGGAGCCGACGTGGCCCAGCAGGTAGGGAATGGGGCTGTGGCCGTGAACGATGCGGGTGCCGCCGTACGTATCGAGGAGGGAGCGCACGGCGTCGGCGCCGCCCTCGTCGCGGAAGGAGAAGCGTTTGGTGAATTTGCGGAACAGGTCCCAGCATTCGTCCGCGTCGTTGCGCGTGAGCGTCTCGCGGACGGTGTCGTTGACCTCTTCGATCGAGTCGCCGTAGTCGAGGTAGGCGGTGGTGTCGGAGTGCACGAGCAGATAGCCGTCGACCTCCTCGATCGCGTCGAGGCGGGCCATCCACTGAAGGTGGTGGTCCTGGAGGCGGTCCATGTCGGACTTCTGGCCGCCGTTGAGCAGCCAGGCGGCCTGGAAGGTGGCGGTGCCGGCCCCGGAGTTGACGGGTGTGTCGCCGAACCGTTTGGCGCCCAGCAGCAGCAGTTCGTGGTTGCCCATGAGGGCCTTGCAGTAGCCGCCGGCCGCGGCGGCCTCGGCGGACAGCCGCATCACGAGGTCGATGACGCCGATGCCGTCCGGGCCGCGGTCGGTGAAGTCGCCGAGGAACCACAGCCGCGCGGTGCCCGCGCACCACTGGCCGGCGGAGTCGACGAGGCCCTGTTCCCGCAGGGCGGCGACCAACTGGTCGAGATAGCCGTGCACGTCACCGACGACGTACAGCGGGCCGGGCCCGGTGGTGGGCTGGGCGGCCGGTGCGGGGGCCGGGTCGACGGTCACCCGGAGTGTGTCGCCGCGATTGATGACGGGAAGGTCGCGCTGGGTGGGCGTGTACGCGTCCGGGTAGCCGTCCTCGGCCGGCCGGAGGGTCTCGGCGGGGTGGGTGTTGTGGGCGTACGGGCCGGTCTCGTTCACATACGCGGGTACCCGGAAGTCGCGCAGCGTCGCCGTCCGCTCCACTTCGGGTCCCTGACCGGCCCCCTGAGTCATCGACCCCTCCACCATCGCGCCGCATCTGCACCGCTTCGGACTGCCTGGTCGCAGCGGCCCGCGGTGTCGTGGGCCCATCATAGGAATGCGAATCGCGCCATGTGATGACCCAGGGGTGGTGAATCGGAGCAGGACTCAGGTTCACCGCGGCTTTCGCCCCGATTGGGCCGTCTTCGGCGCTCCCGCGACCGGCTGTCCCGAGTGCCCCGGGCTCCTCAGTGCCCCTCCGGTGCGCGTGGCGGGCTGACGGTCGTGCGCGGTGAGCGCCGCTGGGACGAGGTG